>JAFGTC010000145.1 GCA_016934335.1 Candidatus Omnitrophota bacterium
AAGTAGGGCGCGGCGTCCGCCCCGCAGCCGGCGGTCCACTGCCAGCCCATGGTATTGTTGGCTAAATCGGCGTCCGCCAATGTATCCCAAAACCAGCGAGCGCCCTCCTGCCAGGGGATCAACAAATCTTTGACAAGAAACGAAGCGACGGTCATTCGGACTCGATTATGCATCCAGCCGGTATGCCATAATTCCCGCATTCCCGCATCGACGATGGGATAGCCTGTCTTCCCTTTTCGCCAAGCAGAGAGATGGCGAGGATTATTCTTCCAAGCGAAATGAGCGAACCGCCCATTCAAGGGACTCTCCGAAGTGAACGGAAAATGGAACAACAAGTGATAGGAAAATTCACGCCATCCCAACTGCCGCACATAACTCCACGCATTGCGCGCGACCGTTTTATCAGCTGAATCGGTTTGAGCCAAGACGGCATGCATTACATGCCGGGAGCTGATCTCCCCGAAGCACAAATGAGGAGACAGAAAGGATGTTCCCGCGACGGAAGGCCAATCGCGAGCCTCCGAATACTGGGGCAATGCCCGGTCGATAAAGCAATCCAAACGATCTTCGGCGCCTTGGACGCCGGGCCGCCAGGCATCGCGCAATCCCCCGGCCCAATCGATGATTGGCAGCAGCTCGAGGTCGTCGACGGGAAGGGAGCGCGGCCACCGGGAAGGCGCGGGAATCTTCTGGGGAGCGGGAAGGGGCGAAGGAGGTTCGGGGAGAGCGAGACAAGCCTTCCAAAATGCAGTAAAAACGCGAAACGGCTTTCCCTGCTTGTTCATGATCTCCCACGGTTCATAAAGCAGCGAACCGTTAAAACTTTTTACATCGACGCCCTGCGAGCGGAATTCGGATTTGACATCCGCATTCAGGGCAACCAGCGCAGGCTCGTAACGCCTGTTCCAAAACAATGCATCGGCATGCGTTTCGACGATTAAATCCTGCAGAACTTGGATGGAATCTCCTTTTCGGATCAGAAGGCGAGATCCGAGTTTTTTCAAATCACGATCCAAAGCGATCAAGGAATGATGCAGCCACCACCGGCCTGCGGCGCCCAGATTCCAATCTCCTTCGCGATCGGGCTGCCAAATAAAGACGGGGATGACCGGCGATCCCCGTTCGGCGGCTGAAAGCAGCGCAGGATGATCTTTCACTCGCAAGTCTCTCTGAAACCAAACAAGCGTGGCATTTTGGATCATCGCATCGCACCCTTATTTTCGAGCTCCGCTTCTTTTACGACGTATCGTTGAGCGCTCCACGGCATAAACACTCCGCCGTTACTGTTCTTGGCTGTCTGAAGCGAAGTCGGTTTTCTTGATATGCGCCGCTACATCGCCATAAAAGAAAATGGGGATCAACTGCTTTTTCCGCTCCGCGCTGTTCAATCCAATCGAAGTGATGATCTTTCCTTCTCTAGGGCTGAATAGATCCACACGGTAGGCGCCGGCGGGCAAATCCACCCAGAATAATTTTTCCGATTCGGGCTGATAAGCCAGATACTCTTCGCCGGGATCGGCCAGACAATAGCCGGTCGAGCATAGATCATTATGAGGAGTCATGGCGGCGAGATTGATAATCCGGGTAAAGAGCCGAGTCTGTCCAAGCGCTTTGCGCATCGGTTCGAACGAGGGAACCGGCTCTTCGGGAGAATCCACTCGCACATCCCGGTAGGGATCCATCACGATGGGATTCATACCCCGTATAAAAGTCTTCCAAGCCCAGGTCTGATCGATGTTCTTCATCCAGGGATCGAAATGATCCGTATCGGAAATGACGACTTTCTCGCCGGTCGCCGCAGGCGGATCATCCTGATACCCTCCGTCCCCGTTCGGCGAGACGGCGTCGGCCGGGCTGCCGAACAAGTCGGCGTTCGATCCGGGCGTGTGGCCGGACCATTGAAACGTCATCCATACCGGATGTTGGAAAGGCTTTGACTTTTCATAATCCTTGATGAATCGGATCATGTGATACTGCCACTCGGTGGAAAGCCCGCTGCATTCGTTGCCGATTTCCCAAATAACATTATCGAATCCATTCAGGACGTCGATCATTTTTTTCACATAGGCTTCCTGGAACTGCAGGATTTTCGGATCGGCGAGAGTATGAACCTCC
This sequence comes from Candidatus Omnitrophota bacterium, assembly GCA_016934335.1. Lineage (GTDB taxonomy): Bacteria > Hinthialibacterota > Hinthialibacteria > Hinthialibacterales > Hinthialibacteraceae > JAFGTC01. The sequence continues at coordinate 2,116 of JAFGTC010000145.1, forward strand.
TCGCCTTCGCCGTCTCGGTTAAGATCTCCATCGATGCCATTGATGTTATTTTTTGCATGAAAGGGATGCCCCTCCCAGGGATTGCCCAATTGAGGATTCACGCCTTTTTTCCCTTTTTGTTCGACGCTGAAGCCCTGAAAAAGCATGACGCCGACATAGAGGCCCTTTTCGCGAGCCGCAAAGACTCGATCCCGCAGGCGATCGAAAAAGACGGGATTGAATTTTGTCAGATCGAACTTAGGCCCGCCGTCAATCGCTTTGCCCGGCCCCGTCCGGCTATAACAAAGGGGCTTGTAGCGAATTCGAACATCCTTTTCGCGAAACTGCATCCATGCAGCGTGCTCCCATGTCCAGAACCGAAAGAAATTATGATTATGCTCCACGAGAAAATCGAGAAACGACAAGTAATCAAAATCAGGCGTTTCCCCTTCGATTCCCCGCTCTTGAAAAACCGCCCACGTATGCGAGCCCGTCAAGTAGACAACTTGTCCGTCTGGATCGGCGAAATAGCGCGGATTTTCAGGATGCACTTTCAACGGCCCCATAACGGACTGGGCATTCATCGAGATTCCAAGGAAGAAAAGACTCAGAATTGAAAAATGAAACAGGGGTTTTTTTCTCATGATTCTTCGATGACCAATTAGTCATTTCGTCAGAGATTATCAACTATACGCTCGGATTTCAAAGATACGCGCTTCTTTCGAACCATTCGTCGAGTGCACAATCAGGCGAATTCCCGTCGCCGATCGCGCATCGAATGTATGGATTCGCCGCCGTTGATAATTTCCTTCCACCCTCGCCACGGTCTCGGCGCTTTCTCCATGCAAGACCTGAATTTCATAATCGCGAACCGTCTCGGGCTGAGGCCCCCAGATTTGATGGCGATGATTTCCATCGCTATGGGTCAATGTCAATTGCCGATTCAGACCGGTGTCAAAAGTGACGTAAATTTCACGGATGCGCTTCTCTTCGGCGAAGTTCAATTCGATCCAATGAGGAAAAACATTCTCTGGATTGGAAACCCAACCATTCTTCCGCTTCGAGACTCCGCGAGCAACGCCGTTGATTACGCTGTCCGCCCGATACCACCCCGGCATATCGCTGGAGGCATGAACGTAGGCGCGGCGGGCGTGGTCATCGGGATCGTCATTGACCGCCCCGATGATGTAAGCGTCGTCTTTGAGAAGCCGCTGCTGAAGTTCCTTGATTGAATCCTTTCCCAAGGCGCGCGGCGTACATTTATGTTTTACGCACAAGGCGGCCGCCGTCCCCGCCGCCTGCCCCATAACCGAACAGGTTCCCATGACGCGGGTGCTGCCAAAAGCGACATGCGACGCGCTGATATTGCGCCCGGCGAAAAGAAGATTGGAGATGTTCTTCGAATATAAACATCGCAATGGGATGTTGTACATGGGAGTCTTCACCGATATGAAAGGCGGTTCATCCGTGTGGATTCCTTTGGGATGATGGAGATCAAGCGGCCATCCCCCGAAGGCCGCGCCGTCTTCAAAAACTTCCCCATTCTTGCAATCCTGCTCTTTTAACACATAATCGCCCACAAACCGCCGGCTTTCGCGCTTGCCGGGAATCGGACCGATCCATTCCAGCGCCCAATTTTCGCTGTCTTTGTAATGCCCGCTGTTTTTGATCAAATCCCAAATTCCCAGCGCGGTGGACAGTAGTTCATCGCGAATGGCTTCATTATCCTTGATCGTATCCAGTTCCCCGCCCCACTCGTTCCACCAAAATCCATATTCATAAGAACCGATTCCCCGATGCGGCAGAGGCCCGTCAAACTTGTGCGCCCAATAAGGAGCGATAAAGGGAACCGGTCGATCGTATTTTCGCGCCATAATCAGAATCGAACTGCCCAAAGTGATGCGATCCGCTTGGGGCGGCGCCATGGATTCGCCGTATTCGCCCCGGCCTTCTCGGCCCACGCGAAACTCGGCGCCCGCTTCCGCGCCCAGACGCCCGTCGCCGCTGCAGTCGATAAAGAGGGGAGCATAAATCAAAAAGTCGTCTTCGGTGCTATGGCGGGAGGCGCAAACGGCGGCGATTTGATTGTTGGATTTCATCTTGACGCCATAGCAATGCGTGTTCAACAACAAAGTGACTTTCTCTTCGTTCCTGATCCATTCCAGCAATTGCAGATCAAAGAGACAGGCGCTGCGCTGTGGATTGCGCACGGCGGTTTCAAGGCGCAGTTCTTCGAGAATGCCCGATTCACGCGAATCGGTATCGCTTCGGTTCCCATGATGATCGGCGCCCACGATATGCATGCGCACTTCGCTGGAAGCGTTGCCGCCAAGAACCGACCGGTCTTGAATCAAAACCACATTCGAACCGTTTCGAGCGGCGGCGATCGCCGCGCAAACGCCCGACATTCCTCCGCCGACTATCACGACGTCCGTGTGAATCTCATGATGCGCGATTATTCCTTTTTTCGCCAATTCACTTGTGACCATCGATGAATTCTCGACGCTCCCCTCGATTGAGGCGCCTAGAGAATGTCGAGAAAAACCGGCGGTTGAAACGCCAATGCCGGCCGCCATCAAAAAATCGCGCCGCTTCACATCGTCTTTTTTCTTCATGAACCGATCCTTCTGAATTTCATAGATAATCCCGCGATATGCATTCTTCGCTGCTATTCATTTAACGGCAAAAATCGATGGAAATAAATGGCATCCCATCATTAACCGATCAGGATGCCCGCATCGCATTCCAACGAAAAGACGTTTTGAAAAGAACGCGGCGCCCCTTAAAACGGCAAATCCAAGGATTTGTTCAGCCGGCCTTCGCACATTTCACCTTCTCGTTTCCTACGCAATAGACAGATGGTTTATGGGCATGGCATAATTGAAAAAAAAATCAGAGGAAGGAATCCGTCTCATGTCTACGCTATCACGACGTCATTTTCTGAAATCCGCCGGCGCCGCAGGAGCAGGATTGCTGACCGGCCTTCAATGCCTGAATCCTCAAACGATCCAGGCGTCCAATAAGGAAAAAAGCAAGCCGAATATCATTTTTATTATGGCCGACGATTTGGGCTATGGCGATTTAGGCTGCTATGGCCAGGATAAGATCCAAACGCCCCACCTCGACCGCATGGCCAAAGAGGGAATGCGATTCAATCAATGCTACGCCGGCAGCACGGTCTGTGCGCCTTCACGATGCTGTCTGATGACCGGCTATCATTCCGGCCATTCTCATATTCGCGGAAACAAACGCCACCCGCTTCTTCCAGAGCACGTTACAATCGCGGAGGCTTTAAAAGAGGCCGGATATACGACGGGAATCATCGGCAAATGGGGGCTTGGCGAACCGGATACATCGGGCGTTCCCAACCGGCAGGGATTCGATTATTGGTTCGGCTATTTAAACCAGGCAAGAGCGCATAATTACTACCCCGATTTCCTGTGGAAAAACGAAGAGCGGTTTTTCTTTGAAAGATGGACGTACTCTCATAACGCTTTTACAGACGAAGCATTAAATTTCGTCCGCCAAAACAAAGACAACCCGTTCTTTTTATATCTGCCCTATACCATCCCGCACGCTTTCAACGAAGGCGGCGTCAACGGCATGCCCATTCCCAGCGACAAGCCCTACAGTGAGAAAGATTGGCCCCAGAACGAAAAAAACAAGGCGGCCATGATCACACTGATGGATCGAGATATCGGGAAGATATTTGCGCTTCTGAAAGAACTGGATATCGATGACGACACGATTGTCTTTTTTACGAGCGACAACGGCCCTCACCGCGAGGGAGGATCCAATCCCGAATTCTTCCGAAGCAGCGGCCCGCTTCGCGGCATCAAGCGGGATCTCTATGAAGGCGGCATTCGCGTTCCCATGATCGCACGCTGGCCGGGAAAAATTCAAGCCGGTTCGGTAAGCGATCAAGTCTGGGCTTTCTGGGATTTCCCTTCAACCGCCGCCGAACTGGGAGGGGCCGCTATGCCGAGCGACGTGGATGGAATTTCCATGGTCAACGCATTGACGGGCAAACCGCAGAAAAATCACGATTATCTGTATTGGGAATTTCATGAACAAGGCGGGAAGCGCGCCATTCGTCTAGGCGACTGGAAAGCCGTTCGGCCGAAATGGAGCGGCCCCATCGAACTCTACGACTTGAAGAATGATCGGGAAGAAATCAACGATATCGCCAACGCCCACCCTGACATCATCCGAAAGATGGATGATCTTTTCCTAAAAGCACGCATCGACAACGAATTCTATACAGTGAAATAGCTAGAACACGAATCGTCGATAAAAAATCAGATAAGGAAAATCAGATAAAGAGAGAAAAAAAAGGGGTCGTATCATAAAGCCTTTGATTGAGATCAAAGGCTTACGACCCCTGGAGGTTGGAAGCCCAAACAATAGTATATATAAATCTTTTGAATTGTCAATAAAAAAACAAAAATTTATCACAAATATTCCGAAAATTGCAATATATTATTGCACACTAAATTCTTGATAGTTAAATCATTATATTTCCGTTAGTTTGGTTATTTTTACCTCAAAAAACACGGTTCTAATGCTCAATTTCTAATGCTCAATTGTTATACGATATTCGCGATTAATATTCCCCAACAAACATGCAATTTCATAATTGATCGTCCCGGCGCAGCGAGCCAGTTCGTCGGCGCTGACGCACTGCGCGCCCTGCGAACCGAGTAAAACCGCATCGTCTCCCGGTTGGACGTCGGGGATGCGGCCCACATCGACAGTCGTCATGTTCATGGAGATGCGACCGACGACCGGGCAGCGCGTCCCTCGAATCAGCACGTCGGTCTTATTGGAAAATGCTCGCAAATACCCATTCGCGTAACCGATCGGGAGAACGGCGATCCGGCTGTCGCGATCCAGGCGATAAGTCATTCCATAGCCGATCGCCGATCCTTTCGCAACATCGCGAATTTGCATGATTTGCGTCACAACAGACATGACCGGCTGAATGTCCGGATCCATCGATACGACCGGCGATGGAGAGAGTCCATACGAAGCGATGCCCAGACGCACCATATGATGATGTGATTCCGGCATGCGCAAAATCGCGGCGCTGTTGGCGATATGTATGACAATATCCTCCGGCAAAATCGGCTTCATACATTCGACTTCTTGATTGAAGCGGCTCCATTGCTCTTTCGAGACGGACAGTTCTTCTTCGTCTGCGCAGGGAAAATGAGTCATCACGCCGACAATCCGCAAGCCAGGCAGCTGTCGTACTCGTGCGATTTGATCCTTTTGATGCGAATATGAAAATCCCATTCGCCCTATGCCGACATCCATGGCAAGATGAACAGGGATGGGAGAATGCTTTTTTTGCCCTAATTCCGATAACGATACGGCTTGATCGAGAGAACCGACGATTTCTTGAACGCCCCAGCCTAGAGATTCCTCGACCTCTTCGGGAATAGAGGGGCGAAGGCGAATCAAAGAGCATGGAATTCCCAACTGACGCACGATCTCCGCTTCTTCATTATCGGCGATGGCGATCGCATCGACGCCGGCCGCATGCGCTGCGGGGGCGAGCTGTTTCAGACCATGCCCGTAAGCGTCCGCTTTCAATACAACGCATAAACGGCAGGCGGGCGAAAGAAGAGAGGCGATTTTTTTGAGATTATTCTTGTACGCTCGAAGATTGATGCAAATCCGTGTATGATGATGCATAACGTAAACAATCCGTTCTGAAGATTTTCCTAGCCTATTGAACCGTATTCCTTGAGTTCCAAGCGGTTCGGATTTTAGAGAGAACCTTACAACAAAATTAACGGAGAATAAAACACGATGGCGCACTGCACTGAGGCTTTTTCGCGAAGTTTGCCGCATACCCTCCGACTGTTGTTTCAACCTTTTCGATTGATCTACTGGTTAAAAACGGCCCTGCTCGTCTTGTTAATTCAGGGTTTTTCGCTTTATTCCCCCCTCGAGTATTTCAATCAGATTCCTCAGCCGTCGAATATGGATCAATGGGCGGAGCAAGCCTTGGAAATGATGCCTCTTTTCGCCGGCATTTTGATCGGTTCTATACTCTTCGCCATTCTCATGGAAAGTCTGCGAGCCTGCGCCCGGTTTTTACTATTCGATTCCGTTCGAGAAGGGTTTATTTATTACAGATCTTCCTTAAAACGCCATATTTCGGGCATTCTTTCTCTGTTTTTATGGAACACCATCATCAAGATGCTATTCGCCATGTTTCTTTTTATCGCGGCCCTTCTTCTTTTGATCCCCAATTGGATCTTGTTCACGATGGTCGAAAGCCGCCTGGGCCTCATATTCGCCCTGACTCTGGATTTTCTTTTCGGCCTTTTCGTCCTGTTTCTTATTATAGCCCACGGCGTTTTATTAAACGGCGTCGTGGTTCCACAGATGTGCATCAAATCAAGAGGCCTGTTCGAATCATGGGGAAAAGCGCTCCGGTTGATTATCGACAAACCGGGAGATTTGATCGGATTCGCCTTGATTCGACTGGCCGTCTCTATGGCCATGTTTTTAATTTTATTCGCGCTGGCCATGCTGCTCGGCGTTTTTTCGGTTGGATTTTCCACCATACTGAACGGCCCGGAGGCTTTGATTGAAAACAATTTATTCGTAACGCAAATGCAGTTGCCGTTTCAAATCGTTACGACGTTTTTGCTTTTGCCGATCCCCATATTTCAAACGGCGTTCGCGCTCGCTTTTGTGGCGGGCGTCCACATGGATCAAGAATACGAACCTGGAGGCAAACCCCAGTTGGACGACGAATCGGCGCCCGCGCCTACCGGCCCACCGGCCATGGACCGATCCGCGCCTGAAAGTAAAGAGGATCCTTTCGAAGGCCCCATTTCGTTCAAAGACATCCCCACGGACGCCGTCACTCCTCCTCTGGAGACGCCTCCACCGCCCGGCGGCGAAAATTCCCTCGGCGATCAACCGCCCCATCCCCCGGATAAATCACCTCTTTAATGAACATTTGACAAAGAGCCTATAGAAAAGCCCGGGGCGGCCGCCCCGGGCTTTTCTTCTTTTTATTCGAGATAGATTCAGGCAAAACAGAATTCGAGAACATCCAATGTGGAGAATCAAAAACGATTCTCGCGGCTGCTATCCAACTGTCATTGCAACGCGCGTAAATCAGGATTCCCAAATTTGAATCATGGCGTTTTCGAACGCATCGTAGACCGGTTGATTGAAAAGAACAAAGCGAACCAGGCGGATGCCGGAGTTACAATCCTCCATGTAGCGCTTGACCGTCATCAAAGCGACGCCCGCCGCTTCATGGAAAGGGTATCCATAGACGCCCGTACTGATGGAGGGAAAGGCTATCGTCTCCAGTCCACGTTCATCCGCGATTTCCAGGCTTCGCCAATGGCATGAGGCCAGAGCATCCGGCTCGCCGCTGCGCCCGTCTCGATAAACCGGCCCGACGGTGTGAATCACATAACGAGCCTTGAGATTGCCGCCCGTTGTGATTTTAGCGTCGCCGGTCGCGCAGCCGTGGAGTCGCCGGCATTCCTCTAAAATCGCCGGACCGCCGGCGCGATGAATGGCGCCGTCCACGCCGCCCCCTCCCAAAAGAGAGTTATTGGCGGCATTGACTATCGCATCCGTCTCCTGCTGCGTAATATCGCCTTGCAATAATTCTACTGTCGCCTGATTGGCCGTCCGCTTCATGGGACTCGCTTCACTTGACTACAAGGAAACTTTTCACGTCGGTGACGCTGTCTTGGATATGGGCGATTTCAATCGCCTGCTCTTTGGCGGCCGTATTGGGAACGTTGCCTTCCAATTGGACTTCGCCTCTGTCGACGAAAATATTAATCACAAAGGGGCCCTGCGGACCGGTAGGCGCTTCCAGAGAAGACTTGATCGAATTTGCGATCGTTTGATCGTCCAGCACCACTTTCTTCGATGAGCTTGCGCATCCAATCACGGATAGGCAAAGCATCCCCGCCAATACCCATGTTAATAAGCGATAATTCTTCATTGCATCCTCCGTTTCGGTTATGGTAATCCTGGTGATCCGCTCCGAGGGAGCGCGAATTTTTTCAACTCGAATAATGATACGAATACTCAAGGAATCTGGCAAGATGAAGAATCATTTTACCTATAGAATATTTAGCGTTTACGTCCTTTTGACGCTTTTCCTTACCGCTCGATGCGCAACCGTCGCACGCGATCCGGATTATCAAGGCCCCTTTGAGCGGCCGCCCCGGCATCAAGAACTGTTCACTACTCAAACCATTTGGGACGCCGCCGTCAAAAAAAACGGAGATTATGAAGAAGTCTTTTTAACGCCGCGCGATCCTTCGGCTCAACCGCCGATTGTCATGGATTTCTATCGCGCGCCGGGGGAAGGCAAACGGCCCGCCCTGCTGATATCGCCCATCCTAGGCGGAAAAAACCGGGTGGCGTCTCATTTCGCCCGTTATTTTTCGCGACGCGGTTATCACGGCTTGATCGTCCACCGCCCGAAAGATTTGACTCGCGATTTAACAG
>JAFGTC010000146.1 GCA_016934335.1 Candidatus Omnitrophota bacterium
GAGACCGGGCGGCTTTGGACTGGCTTTGCCGCCAAACCTGCGTGGATACGGACGCCCTGGGTAGTTTCGGGGTGAGTTACGGCGCGATCAAGAATACGGTGCTGGCGGGAGTCGACGAGAGGCTGAAAGCCAATATCTTTGCGCTCGCCGGCGCGGATCTGGCTGCAATCATTACACATAGCAATCATAAGATACTAAAACGTCTTAAGGATTATATAGGCAAAAACGGAGGCGAGTCAGACGAGCAGATCGAAGAGATGATTCGCAGCGTAATCCAAACCGAACCGTTGCGATTCGCTCCCTATATTGATCCCAAAACAACGCTGCTGATTCTCGCTCGAGGCGACAAAACGACGCCGCGCGCCAACGGCGAACTGCTGCGAAAAGCGTTAGGCGGGCCGCGAACCGTTTACATTCTCAGCGGGCATTACAGCGCCGCCTTTTACACAAGCATGTTCGGGCTGCCCTATATCGAGACGCTGGCGCGCGAATTTTTTGACAAGCATCTTCAAAAAACATCGTAAAAAATCAAGAAAAGCGAGCGGCGACAGCTGAGGCATTCGCATGAATGCGTTCGATCGCTTCGCAGACTTGATCGATCTCTCGATCCTGCATGTTGGAATACATGGGCAGACTCAAGGCGTGCGATTCCAGATAGAGCGTATTGGGCAGCCATTCATCCATCCCGTTTTCCGCAAAACATCGAAACGCCTGCATTTTATGCAGGACGGGACAGTAATACACGCGTGTTTGTATCGTTTCCGCCTTCAGAGATTCTTCCAACTGCCGCTGAGTCAATCCAAATTCTTCATCGACCACAATGGAAAAATCTTTGAGGGAAGAGCGATCTTCTTCGGCGATTTTTTGAAAACGAATTCCCGGAATTTCCGATAAACGCTCTACATATTTATCTCTCGCCCGATTTCGATGCAATGCGGCGCTCTCCAAGCCTTCCAAAGAATGCAGGGCCATAATGGCGTGCAGTTCGCTCATTCGAGCGTTCATTCCTGAAAAAAGGCACTCATAATCGCCGGGATTGCCGTAATTGCGGCCGATGCGGAGGTGATAGGCCGTCTCCGGATCGTTGGTCGCCACAATGCCCCCTTCCGCGGCAATCAGCAGTTTGGTGGGGGACATGCTGAATACTTCCGCGCGCCCGAATCCCCCCAAGGGGCGGCCTCGATGCAATGAGCCAAATCCGTGAGCCGCATCGAACAACAGCGCAAGGCCGCGCCTATCGGCGATCGCCTGCAGCGAATCAATCGGCGCCGGATTTCCAAATTGATGCACGCCGATAATCGCCGAGGTATTCGATCCAATCGCCTCCTCAACTCGTCGGGGATCGACATTCATGGTCTCGCAGTCGACATCGACAAAACGAATGCGCAGGCCGTTCCAGACCGGCCCCAGACCGGACGCCATAAACGTGAAACTGGGGACGATCACCTCGGATCCTTTCGGCAAATTCAACGATTGAATCGCCAAGATCAAGCCGGCCGTACAGCTGGAGACGGCGATTGCGAAATCCGTTCCTAAATGCCGGGCGACTTCTTCACCGAGTTTTTCGGCGTTTGAACCGGTGGTCACCATGCCGTTTTGGAAGATTTCGGAATAAGACGGATGAAGATCCTCCAAGGAAGGCAGCAAGGGGCGAACAAAAGGCAGCGGAGAATCGGGAATCGGCGCTCCGCCGAGCACAGCGGGGATGGATGAAAGCATTGAAGTAGTCATATTGTTCTTTATCGGCATAGTTCGGTTTGAAATTGAGCGCCTTTCTATTTTCCATTACTCCTTTCCTGCGAATAAGACGGAGTTTTATCGCTAGAGCCAGAGAATCATTTTAAAATCTCAATAAAGCCCAGTAAAGCCAAAAAAGACCTCCCGCTTAGGAGAGGTCTTTTTTTGAAATGGATCGGAAATTCGAATTTAATCCAGTTTCTTCGCAGCCCATTGGATTCCGTTGACAAGCAATTTTTGAAAATCGGGATTGGTCCAGACGTCTTCCCGATGCCCAAGAGCGGTATTGAAGATGCGGCCTTTGCCGACCTCTTCGATCCACGTGATCGGATACGGATCGATGCTGTTGTACAAATCCTGCTCCATCCCTTTAGTCTCGATCATCAATAAGGGAGTATACGTGTCGGTGACATCTCTGAAAATATACCATTCGTCCATGAGAGTAATGGAATCACCCAGATGAGCGGTGATGGGATGTTCTTTGGCGACGGTTAATTTCGCCACTTCCTGCTTGCCGTGAGTTTTAAAGACGCCTCCCGACAATTTCCGATAGGCTTCGTTATCATGGAACGTATCCGCGGCGGTGTGCATGCCGCAAAAAGCGCCGCCGCCTTTCACCCAATCGTACAACTCAGCGACGGCGTCTTCGCTCATGGGCGTTCCATTGTCTTTGCTGGGTTTGGTCAAATCGCCGGTCGTGTAAAACATAACCACGTCAAAAGTTTTCAATTGATCGGCGTTGATCATCCCCGCATCTTTCGTGACGACGACCTTCATATTGTTCTTGGCGCCCAGTTCGAGCATGATTTTTTCCGCATGCCCCAATTCGCCTTTTTCCCGATGAATCACAGAATGTTCAAATCCGGAAGACTTCGAGAGGAACAAAACCTGGATAGGATCGTCGGCAAACGCGCCGGCGCCGGTAAATAGAAGCCCTGCGAGCAGGCTCATCATACAAACGGCAAAACCTCGCACTTTCATCATGATTTCTCCTTTCACGCATTGAATCATAATAATGGATCGATTCGGCGGCGTCCGCCGCCGTGTCCATCTATCCTACATGCCCTTATCCAATAGTTCAAACCAGATAGGCGCCGGCGACTTCATTTTACCTCTCCGCCCACCGTTTTAATCCCGCCCAAAAGCAAATAGCGATAACCGTCGCGCATAATCCCTCCCATAAAAGAAACTTGCTATGCATCAACGATAAAACCGCGTCGGAATCGTACAGAATCAACTGAAGCGTGATATACATCCAAGCAGCGATTTGCGCCAAAGCGATCGTCATAAAGAAAAAAGCGCCTTTCCCCAATGAAACTTCGAGCAAGTGCCGGTAATTATAGGTGGGAAAGCAAAATCCTAACAACACCGCCGACAAGCAGATCGAAAAAGATAAGATCGCTCCGTACCACAGCGTCCAAAGCGTCCATTGTAGGGGCAGCTGAATGATCAAAGCCGATCCGAGCAGCAAAACAACCGCCAAAAGCATGACCGGCGGGACGTTCAGAAGGATCTTTTGGCCGATAATTTTCGCGGGTTTTGTCGGCGAAACAAAAGTGATCCAAACCGCTTTTCCCTCCCGGCTGGCGACGGGAAAAAGATATCTCGACCCCAAAACGGCGATGATCAAACCGACCAATCCCACATCGGCCAATGCATAAAACGGCGTAAATTCATTTCCATCCAACGGCAAAAACGATAGATTCAACAGATAAAGCGCCGCCAGAGGAAACATCATAAACAGCTGCGTCCAGATCGACGGATCCCTCTTAAACATCAACCAATCTTTCCACAAAAGCGTTCGCAATTGGCTGGATCGAGAATGATGGGATTGCCGATTCGCCAGCAGGCTTGAGGTGCGGATTTCGGGATCTCCCTGCTCTTGGCACTTCCACCACCCCCGCATAAAAAGACGCCGCCCTCCGAAGAGAACCGATGCCATACTGGCCGCCGCCGCCCCTATAATGCTCCATAGCGGCCAGGAAGAGCCATTCGACAAAACGAAGGGAGCGATCGCCATAGAGAAAAAGCGTCCAGGCGCATAGCGCGTCAAAAAAGAGGGCTCCTGTTGAAGAAAAAGAAGAAGCGGATTCTGAAGCGCATCCTCGCTCCAAAACGTTTCCAGATGCAAAAATCGCATGGCGGTGATCACGAAAGCCGCCAGACATAATCCCAGTATCGCAAGAGTCTGATGCATGCGCTTGACGGGAAAAACAGCGGCTAAAATCATCGCCAGCCAAACGCCCACGCTGACGCCGGCCGAAGCGAAAGCCAAAACCGCCGCCAGATAGGCCAGATAAAACAGGAAGGAAAGATTCAGTTGAACGCCCAAAGCGATCATGGGCGGCAGGGCGAGAAGCGCCAGCGTCGCTCCGCTGCGAACCGCCGTATCCAGCCATTTCATGAATAAAACAAGATAAACGCGAATCGGCGTAGACAGCAGAAAAGAAAGGTCGTCGGAGCGATAAAACGACGACATGGCCGTCAAGACGCTGGAATAAATGAGAAATGCGATCAAAAAAGATCCCATCCATGAAAAAAAACGAGGCAGCAGCAAAGCGTAACCGAAAGGAACCGATCCCAGCAGCATCCAAAACTGCTTAAAAAAAGCATACTCCGCCCACCCGACTCCCGCCGCAAAAGCAAACAGAACGATATACATGCAAATTGTTTCAAGACGCAGAGATCTCAAACGATTCCTCGCTTGAGAAAAGACGAGACAAAAAACCAGCAGCGATAATTGATGGCGCCGAGATGTCATAAACGCTCTACTTTGGAAATCATTTCGTCGGATTGCTCTGCCAAACGAACAGCCTGGATCAGACGATGCAGCGCCCAAACCGTCAACCCAATCATAACCGCCAGAGCGATCGGCCATAGTGAGACGGGATTCATTTTGATCATTCGAATCCACCAAAGATCGAGTTCGTCGAAGGTGATATACTCGAGATGAATCACAGGCTTCATCAGTAAAGAGAAGAAAGAAGGGCTGGCAAAAAAATCCTGGTATTTGCCCTGATGAGAATAGACGCCGGGAAAATTCATCAGCATGCCTAAAAAGAAGGCGATTCCCACAAACCATCTCTTCATCCTACTGGATAAATCTCCCAGCAGCCAAATTCCCGGTAGAAAACAAAAAGGCAGCAGGAAGTACATATGCCGCGGCCCCCAGCAAACCCCGCCGTGCCACATGCTGGATTTCCCGTACAGGAGCAGATACGCGGAGATGATCGATGCGCAAAGCAGCCACATATTCAGACGCCCTCGCCGTTTGGCCGCCCCAAATGAAAGAGGAAGCAATAAACTCAGAGGTGCGTAGGTCGACAATCCGCGGCGCAAGCCCACCAGCAATTGGGGCAGACTGAGAACAATGGGATAATCAAAAGATAGATCTTCGTAATTCTCGATAAAAAAACTATCGAATCGAATCCAATTGTGCCATCCCCAAATGAGAAATCCCGCTATCGCTCCCAGAATGAGAGACAGGGCCGTCGTCCATCGCGCACGCCCCTTGGCGCAGCAAAGGACGTAAACGCCCATAGCCATAAAGCCCAAAACGAGATCCTCGCGCAGGTTCAAGCCCAAAGCCGTCGTCCCCCCAATAACAGCCAACGAGAGCCGGGACGGCGCGCGAATGGCCTTTGTCACAAAAAACAAAACGATGAGAAGCGCCGCGCAGGAAGCGGTTAAACGAAACAAGGTTTGGCTGTAAGGCCAAAAAGGAGTGGCGAAAATCAAAGCCGTCGACAGAAGAGCCGACGTTGAAACCGAGCCTCCGTTTAAGAGGCAAAGCCGATAAAACATCCAGCCCGTAAACACCGTGATCAATAGATTCCCCCACAGCATCATAAAAAAATGCGGATTCATAAAAAACGCATAAGTATGGGGAAATATCCAGTTCAATCCATGCCCCAGCAGATAGAAGGGAGTCAACAGAAGAGGAAAGGAGACGCCGTACCGGCTGTAATACTTGCCGTCGGAGCCGGGCAGCGCCTGAAACATTTGAGTGACGGTCAATTCGCCGCGCGTAGTCAACGATTCGACTGTTTGGATAATCAAGTTTTCATCGACGAATGATCCATGCCCGGCAAAACTCAACGTCAATCCGCAAAACAGAAACAGGCATAAATACACATCGACGGAATAAGGATGCAATGAACGGAACGATTTCATTTGATTACAAAGTTTTTTTGATTTCTTTTACGCGCCGGGCTTCTTCTTTTTCCTTATAATACTCATCCAATGGATAACATCCGGAAATCATGCCATGCCGAGGCGCCGTCGTACAGTCTGAAAACGTCCGGCATATTCTCTTAGAATCGAGCGTCCCTTTAATCATCGAATCGGCCGGCATTTCAGGATAAGACAAGACCATGCGCCCGATGCCGATAAAATCGGCCCACCCGGCGTGAACGACCGCCTGGCCCACCATCGGCAGAAATTCCTGCAAATAGGTATATCCCGTGCCGATGATTTTGCGGCCGGGAAATCGCTGTTTGATAGCTCGAACCGCCTCGATCTGCCGGACGACGCCGACTAAGGGATCCTCGGGCGGGCGGTATCCATCCGACGGAGGGAAAAGAGCGGGTCGTTGAATGTGCGGATTGTAATAAGGACTCCCGCAACTTACGTTAATCAATTCAATATCCAAATCCTCGAACAATTGAATCAGCTGAAAGGTTTCCGTCAGATCATATTCAACCGGATTGTCGGGATTCACGCCAAAAGCGAAGCGGTATGGCAGCAGGCCGTCGAAGGATTCGGGAACGCCGACGCCTTTATGCCGCCCATCGCGAGTGGATTCATCGTCGTGAAAAGGAATCAAATCGAAGGCGCTGATGCGCACCGCTATATTCATAGACGGCAGTTCGGTTCGAATTCGATGGACGAGAGTGCGCAAAAACCGGGTACGGTTTTCGAATGATCCTCCGTACCGCCCTTCGCGCGTATAGGCGCTCAAAAATTCATGCCCCAGATAACCATGACAATGTTTGAGATCGACAAAATCGAAGCCCACATCGGCCGCAATATGCGCCGCCCGAACATAGCATTCCACGATTTCTTCAATCTCATCATCGCGGAGAATGGCGGAGTCGTCTTTCGGATCGACGCCGACGCGGCGATCCAGGATAGGGTGATGATAGAGAATACGGGGCGTATACTTCGATCGATCAGAAGGTTTGCTGAAGCGGCCCGAATGCGTCAACTGCAGCCCAATCGACAGATCGTCGGCGGCGCCATACAGGTTTTCATGTTCATCTCGAAGGGCGTTGAGCAGCCGTGACAGCCCCAATTTCGTCCTGGGCGTAACCATGATCTGATTGGGGCTGGAGCGGCCGTCTTCACGAACGGCGGCCGCCTCTCCCCCGAAGACGAGTTTGGCGCCCGACCGCCCGAAGCGCCGCCAACGGCGAACGGTGTGCTCGGAGGGATTGCCGTCCGCCAGCCCATCCCATCCTTCCATGGGTTGAATGCACCAGCGATTGCTCAGCGTTTTTCCATAGACCTTGATCGGCTGCGCCAAGGGAGACTTTTCTTCCGCCGTCAGAATTTCATCGTCCACAGGGAGAGAAAGATTGAGCTCCGCCAGGCGCCGCCGAAATTCATCCGACGACTTATATCGGGATATGCGAGGATAATTTGTGACGTTTGCCATTCTCACTTCGCTCCATTCTTGATATGACCGATGTTATTATGATATGAATCGTCTAAAAACCAATGAGCAGAAAAATCCAAGCCGGAATGAAAGAACTTCACATTCCATAGACAGGATCATAAAATATCGTCCTATTTCAAACAGGAGCGTATTTCAATGAAGAAGCGCGTCATCCACTCAATCGTTATTTTCTTTCTGCTGATTTGCATTTCAACGCACGCCCAAGAAGCGGGACGGCAAATCGCCGCCGACACGGATCTTCATTACAAATATCTGCTTTATCTTCCAACCACATACGGTCAAACGGAAGAAGAATTTCCCTTGATTTTATTCTTGCACGGCGCGGGCGAACGAGGCGCCAATCTCAATGCGGTCAAAACTCACGGCCCCCCTAAAATCGTTAATAACGAAAGACTTCTGGGAATTCTCTACGAGGATGGAGTTTTCCCTTTCGTGGTTGTTTCTCCTCAATGCCCTGCGGGAGAATGGTGGTTGAATAAACATCTAATCGAAGTACTTGTGGAAGTCATAGACAATTATGCGATCGATGCGAATCGCATCTATCTGACCGGCTTAAGCATGGGCGGCTTCGGCTCATGGAGTTTCGCAAGCGAATATCCCCAATACATCGCCGCCATTGCGCCCATCAGCGGAGGCGGCGATGCCCTCCATTGGCCAAACCTCCGCACGTACACCAACTTGGATCCATCGCCGGCAATCGTGGAAAACCTCGTCGATATACCCGTTTGGGCGTTTCACGGAGAAAGCGATACGGTCGTGAGTCTCAGCGAAGATCAAAAAACGGTGAACCGGCTCCTGGAGATTGGAGGAAGCGTTGAGTTCACTGTTTATCCCAATACGGGCCATGATGCGTGGACAAAGACGTATAATACACTGGAACTATATCAATGGCTCTTATCCAACAAAAAGAAGAGCGATTCTTCTACTGACTCGTGGGCGCCCTACCCGTAAAAGACGCTTTATGACGCCGGAACGGAAAGAAGAAAGCGGTTGATGCTCTGCGCCATTTTGCGGCCTTCAGCTATAGCTTGCACAACGGTCGTCCCGCCGTTGACGAGATCGCCGGCGGCGAATACGCCTCTCTCCGACGTCATCCAGGCATCCTGATCCACGCGAATCAATCCTCGTTGAGTCAGCTGGATCGGATGCAAGACTTTCGCCGTTTCCTCAGTCATCGTCTCGCCGATGGCTTCAATAACCATCGAGACGGGAATGGAATGCTCTGAATCGGGTATGGCGACGGGCCGCCGGCGTCCCGATTCGTCGGGTGCGCCCAGTTCGGTGCGTACGACCCGCACCGCCTTCACGCGGCCTTCGGCGTCGGCTTCATAATCAACCGGCTGCGTCAATAAGAGCAGATGAACGCCCGCTTTGACCGCTTCATCCCTCTCTTTCGGCCATGCGGGCATTTCAGCGAAACTGCGCCGATAAATTAAATAAACGTCTTCCGCCCCGCCCAGATCGGCGGCCAACGCTGCGTCGACGGCGGTGTTTCCCCCGCCGATCACCGCCGCTTTGCCATGCACGCGATGGTTCGGATTCCGGTTCATATGCTCGAGAAACGAAAGTGCATCCATTACCCCTTCCGGATTGGGCTTCTCGCGCTGCAGACTGGTTGTGTTGCCTAAACCGAAAGTAAGCGCCACCGCGTCGAATCCCTCCCCGCGGATATCACCCAAGACGTAATCAGGCCCTAAAGACGTATTCCATCGCCATTCGATGCGATCCGTGCTGATGGGTTTAAAAACGGCGTGAATTTCCGCTTGGGCCTCACTTTCCGGAAGCCGCTTTGAGGGAATGACGCTGGACGCTTTTCCGCCGGGGCGCGATCCCCGATCGATTACAACGACTTGGTGTCCCTGCTCCAATAATTCGGCGGCGCAGGATAAGCCGGCCGGGCCCGCCCCAATGACGGCCACTCTCTTTCCTGACACTTGGTCTGGCATATCCAAGGCCGTCCAACCTTCGGAAACCGCTTTTTCGGCGATGAAGCGCTGAATCCGGGCGATCGAAACAGCTTCATTCATATACTTTTGCACGCAATGACCTTCACATTGCACTTCAACAGGGCATACGTAACCGCAGATTTCGGGGAGAATATTAGCCCGCCGTAAAATCCTGTAAGCCTCACGATCTTCGCCTTTGGATACGGCTTCAAGAAATGCGGGAATATCGATGCCCGCCGGGCAATGAGCGCGACAGGTCGGTTCATTGCAGCCAAGACATTTTGAGGCGTGCTCTCGAATTACGGCGGGATCATGCCAACGGCCTTCTTTATAAATTTCTTCATAAACGTCCGGATCGCGCACCACACAGCCGGTTCGACCATGATCGCGCATAATTTGCGTACATGATGAACAAGTAATGCACACCTTCATCGGGGCCATGCCGCCCTTTTTCAGAATATCATGGGCAAAATCGGGATAGGCGAATCCGCCCCGGCCCAGGCCCACAATGGAATTCCATCCCTCTTTGATTGTTCCGGCGGCGAAATATGGGACATAATGGCGCAGCCAGGAATAACCGGTGCCGACGATTGTCAAATCTGGATGCGATTTTTGAATAGCTTCGGCCATTCGAAGCATCCTCTCGACGCCCTCCAAGGGATGTTCCTTGGGAGGATAGCCGCCGACGATGGGATGATCGTAGGGGCGGCCGTAATGGGGATTGAAATAAGGATTGGCGATCGTCACATTGATTCCGTGATAGCCGAGATCCTGCAATAGCCCGACCAGTTTCTTGGGCTCAGTCAAATCCGGTTTGCGATAATCGTCCCGATCCACACCCCAACCGTAAGGATAAGAAATGGCGTCATAGACATTCAATCGTGAAGTGACTTCGAAATCGGGCATTGCTTTTCGGATTTTTGCGACGGTTTCCAGCAATAAGCGGACGCGATTTTCAAAGGGGCCGCCATAGCGGCTGTTTTCCCGCGTATGAGAAGCCAAAAGTTCGCTCATTAAATAGCGGTGGCAGCTTTTGATGTCCACAGCGTCAAATCCCGCTTCGCGAGCCATTTCCGCCGCTTGAACATAAATATCCTGCAAACGATCCAGTTCTTCGTCTGTGATCAAAGGATAATCGGGCGGTAAATTATGCTTGGGATCAAGAATTTCGCTGTGATGAGCGATGATGGGCGCCGGCTTTTTCACCGGTCGGCTATACCGGCCGGAATGAGTCAGTTGCAAAACCAGAAAAGGATCATGATCCATCGATTTACGCGCTTCTTCCCGCGTCAATTCGACCATTCTCCTGAAATCATTGACGGTTTCATCATGAATCCATAATTGGCGGGGATTGGCGCGGCTTTCGGGAGTAATGGCGCAGGCTTCTCCCCAGATCAATCCCGCCCCCCCTGCGCCGAAACGTTTGTATCGGCGTAATGTCAAATCGGACGGCGCTCCGTTCGGCAGGCCGTCACAGCCCTCCATCGGATGACACGCCAGGCGATTGGGAACCATTTTGCTCCCGTATGAAACAGGCTCGGCAAGGATGGAGAAATCATCCGAAGTCGGTATATCGAGCCCTAGTTCATCGATCTTTTGCTTCAGCTCGTCCAGTGAATGAAATCGAAAACGATCATGCTCAGACATGAGAAACTCCCCTTCGATGTTTTGTCCGCAGTCAAACGCATAAAATAAGAATACCGATTATTCAAAGAGAATTGTAGTGATGGAGAAGAGAGAAAAAGCGCATCGAGACAATAAATGTAAAAATTCGTTTAGAATCCTTATGCTGTAAAACCCGACAAAGTCATGCTCGTAATACTCACCGCCGCCACGATTATATGAAAAGCGGATTATTTGGGCGGTAGGGATAAGAAAATCCTTGACAAGTGTTGACAAATATGTCACCATAAGAGTATGGTAAAAGGGACGCAAAGAGAAATTTCGTGGATAAAAGTCGCTCGCAAAGACTTTGAGGGATTTCCCAAAGCGGCTCAAGATGAGATTAGAGACGTTCTTTCCTTTGCGGCGGATGGGAATATGCCGGAAATCGTCAAGCCAATGAAAGGACTTGGCTCCGGCGTTTATGAAATAGCCCTTCGTCATCAGGGTGATGCGTATAGAACGGTTTACGCTGTTTTGATTGATGAGGATTTATGGGTTATCCACGCATTCAAAAAGAAGTCAACGACCGGGATTAAAACCTCAAAACATGAAATAGATTTAATCCGTACACGGATCAAGAAATTGAAAGAGGTGTTGTCATGAGTGAAGAAATCGAAATCGTACGGGGTAGTGGAAACATCTATCGGGATTTTAATCTGCCGGATGCAGACGTTCGGCAAACTAAAGTCCTGTTGGCTTCTAAAATTGTCAAAGTTCTGGATGAGCGTGAACTTTCCACTCGTCAGGCAGAAGGATTAACAGGCGTATCCCATAGTGAATTTTCACGGATACGCAAACCCGACCTGAAACGGTTTACGATTGACCGGTTGATTACGATCCTGAACAAACTGGATCAGAAAGTCGATGTATCCTTTACCATCACCGCCCGCCACCATGAAGAGGCTTCCCATGTTCATGGTTGAAAAATAGCCGGATCATACAAAGAAAAACTGTTTTATGTGCGGCTTTCCTTTAATCGGTAGGATTGGATAAGAATATCCGTTGGAATCCGCAAGGATTTATAAACTCGCCGGATCATGGCAATTGTCAGGGGGCGTTTTCGGGCTAAGACTTCCGATACACGGGCGCGGGTTCCTAAAAGAGGCTCCAAGTCTTTTCGAGTAAGCCCAAGAGCCTCCATACGGTGCAAAATGGCTTCTATCGGGTCAGGTTCCTCAATGGGGTGGTTTTTGGCTTCATAGGCCTCGGCCAGTGTTGTTAAGACATCCAGCCGATCACCGGCGGGGGTGTCCGGTTCTGCGTCCATAAGCCGGTCGATTTCCGCCAAAGCAGCCTGGTAGTCGGCTTCTGTTTTAATCGGTTTTATGTTCATGCCTTACCTCTTTGTTCTTAAACGGTGCTTGCATCGATGGCATCGTATTCTTGATGCGTTCCAACGAACCGGATATATACGATGCGGTAGGGATAGTTCATCCGCACGACAAGGCGGAATTTATTCCCGACAATATCAAAACAAACCCGGTTTCCTTCCAAAAAACTCGCCATTCGATAATCCGCTTTCACGTCATCGGGAGTTGACCAATCAGCAGCGGACGCAATTTTGAACCAGACTTTCAAAGGCTGTTCCGCCTGTGGCTGCCGTTCCCAGAATTCCTGTAATGTGCTTCGTGCGATTATTCTCATTCCCTATTCTACCATGTTCCCAAAATGGGAGCATGAAAAATATTTATCGTGGTTTATCTCGGCGGCAGGAAAAGAAAATCTTGACAAGACTTCGCAAAATTGCGAAAATATAGATATGCGGAAGATTCTTTTATACAAAGAAGACGATGGAACCGTTCCTTTGCTAGAATGGTTCGACGGCCTTCCGGATAAGGTTCTGGATAAATGTACGGCTAAAATTGAGCGGTTGGAAGAAAAGGGCCACAAACTGCGAAGACCGGAAGCGGATTACCTTCGGGATGGAATATATGAACTCCGGATTCGGTTTCAAAACGTTAATTACCGGATTTTGTATTTCTTTCATGAAAGGATAGCGGTCATGCTGTCGCACGGCCTGACGAAAGAAAAGAAAGTTCCGCCGAAAGAAATTGATCTGGCGGTTAGACGAAAGAAAAAGTTTGAAAAGGCTCCGGATCAATACGGATATGAGGAGTGAAAGAAGATGGCTGCAACAATCAAACAACCCAAAACCAATGATGCTATGAAAATCATCCATAAGCGTTATTACGAAGGTCGGCCAGAACGGCTAGAAAGCCTTCAAGAAGAACGAGAAAATGCCGAAATCGCCCGGAAGATATATGATTTACGAAAAGAAGCCGGTATAACCCAAAAGGAATTGGCGGAACGCATCGGCACTACCCCGTCCGTGATTTCACGGCTGGAAGATGCGGATTATGATGGTCATTCTTTTGCGATGATCCGGCGGATTGCCGCCGCACTGGATCGGAAAGTCCGCATCGAATTTGATCCCGTGACACATAGAGCGCAAGAAACACAATCGACACTATAAAAGCATGAAAAATCAATACTTTTTCACCATATAGAACTGGAACTCTTAAAGAAGTCAGAAAACGCCAGAGAATATCTGCGGATTTCATTGGAAGAAATCCGGAAAGACGGAAACCGAGCAGCAAAGCCGGAGCCGTATATTTCTGAAACAATGGTATGTGCTTCTTCCAGAACGATCATTATTTGACGTGCTCGGCGGTTTTGACGTGACCAATCCATAACTGTGGATAGATAGAACTCCGTTAAACGTAAGGTTGCTTTGTTGTTAGTGATTTTCGCTGGTTCAAAAATTGCGGGGCTTGAATTAGAGTTTTCAAGAAAATTTTTAATTAGGTCTTTCGCAGAAGACCGTAATGTGATGATTTCCTCTTTTAAGGAGCCTCGATTCCTGATTCGAACCGTCAGCCATAAATCCCGGCGGCGCAGGCTATGTTTTCAGCAGATATTCATCGAGCAAAAACTGCGACCACGATTCGTATTCAACATCCTTGAGATCGTGAAGACGCTTCCACTCGCCGCGGGCCAATGCGCTCTCGCGCGTTTGAGCATGGGGATTCGCCAGCCACGCTTCATACACGACGCCGAAATGGACCTGCCCGACTTCGCTTTCATCATCATTGATATATCCAATATGGCGCAGGTCGGGCGTTTCGGAGAGTTCAATTTCCTCTTTCAATTCTCGCATAGCGGCTTCTAAAAGCAGTTCATTGGATGGCGTGAACAAGTTGTCGTCCCGTTGATCGATATGGCCGCCGACGCCGACCGAATAAAGGTGATGCAGACGTCTCTCCCCCGCCCTTTTTGTTCGCCAGTATCGAAACACCTGATCGTCGCAGCGCAGGAGAATATAAGGGATGAGCTGCTTGTAGTTCGGATCGGATTCCATCATCGAACGAGGCTTAAAACCGCCCGCCTCGATCCATTCTTCGATAGGCGAATCGCCGGCCTGGCGAAATCCTCGAAATCGAATAAACGGCTCCAAAACCGACCGGGGCGCAACGAGAATCTGTTCGTCATTCATGGGGCTATATCTTCCGGAGTAATCTGAAATACGCGTCGTTTGGATTCTTCCAGCGAAATGGGCAGTCCCAATTCGCTCCAGAGTCGATCAATCTTTTTTTTCACTTCGCCGGACATGGAAATATCCGGAGGCCAGGGCCGATTGTATCCTTCATTGGGAAGTTTCCTCGTGGCGTCAATGCACATCTTCGAGCCGAAACTGGGATATTCCGAAGAATTATCCAAGGCGTCCACCGGACCTTTCACAAATTGGACGTCCCGCTCCGGCGCGACGTTGTTAGCAACCCGCCAAAGCACCTCGCCGTATTCATGCACGTTGACATGCGCATCGACCACGATGATGCTTTTGGTCAACGACATCATCCCCATGCCCCAGAGAGAATGAGCGATCTTGAAGCCATGCCCCGGATACGACTTTTTAATGGAAACAATCGCCAGACTATGAAATCCGCCTTCCACAGGGAGTTCTAAATCGACAATTTCCGGGAAAGTCATTTGCAAAAGAGGAAGGAAGATGCGCTCCGTGGCTTTTCCGATAAACGCGTCTTCTTGAGGCGGGATGCCCACAATTGTTGAAGGGTAAATGGGATCGTGAGCCATCGTAATGCAGGTTATATGAAAAACCGGATACGGTTCGGCCAGCGAATAATAGCCCGTATGATCGCCGAAGGGGCCTTCCATCCTCTCTTCTTCGGGATCGATATAGCCTTCAAGAACAATTTCAGCGTCGGCGGGAACGTCTACATCGACTGTCTCGCATTTGACCAATTCAACGGGAGAGCGGCGGAGAAATCCGCAAAACAGCAACTCATCGATATTGGGAGGCAGAGGCGCAGAGGCGGAATAGAGCAGGGCCGGATCGCCTCCCAGAGCCACGGCCGCCTCCATGCGGCGCTTATTTTTTGCATATTCCCGAAAATGAGAGGCGCCGACTTTGTGTATTTGCCAATGCATCCCCGTCGTCAGGCCGTTGAAGACCTGCATGCGATAAAGACCCACATTTCGAATGCCCGTCACGGGATCCCGCGTATAAATCTGGGGAAGGGTGATATAGGGTCCGCCGTCGTTCGGCCAGCAAGTCATCACCGGCAGGCGATCCAACGAAGCCTGATCGCCTTTCAGAATAACTTCCTTGCAGCGCCCCTCTTTTACCTGCTTTGGAAAATACTGGGCGATTTCTTTCAGTTCAAACAAGGCCGCCAATTTTTCGCGCCATGTCCCCGGCGGCTTCATGGCGACCAGCTTCCGAATGCGGTCTGCGATTTCATCGACGCAGTCAACGCCCAACGCCAGGGCCATACGACGCTCCGAACCATAGGCGTTAATTAAAACGGGAACATCATATCCCTCCGGATTCGTAAAGAGCAGCGCCGGCCCCTTCGCTTTGCTGACGCGATCGGTGATTTCGGTCATCTCCAACCGGGGGGAGACGGGCTTGGCAATTTCGACCAGCTCGTTTTCATGCTTTAATCGCTGAACAAAATCTTTCAGGTTTCGGTACGCCATACATCATCACCCTTTTCAAAACGAGAGAACTTGTTCTCGATTTTCAGAATGTAAGAAAGATTAACTTAATACGTATACTACTTCTCAGATACATGGAGAGAAAGAGAAAAACTCTCCTTTACACAATATTGAAGGAATGGATGCAGGGGAATTTATGGATTGAGCGAATGTCGGCCGATCAAGAGAATGGCTCCACTGCATAAATCAACCAGCGGCCTTTCTCCAATTTCAGCCGATACTTATCAATTTCTTCCTGCGGTTTGCGGTTGCCTAACTGAACCGTCTTGGAAGCGACGATTTCCGCCTCGCCGCCATAAACTTCATTTGAGAGGATTTCGATAAAATTGATTTTCAGTCCGCCGCTGTTTAAATTCTGCTGATAGGATAGATGGCGGGCGTTGATGTAAGCGTCGCGATCGTGCCTCAAGAAATCGCGGCTGAAGCAATCGTATTCCGCGCCGAATTTTTGCTGATTCCAGCATTCGATATAACGGCGAACCACTTCATCCGGCTTGAAGCCGACAATATGTTTGATGGATGGAGCGGATTTGGTGTGAGATTCAGACTCCGAATCGTCATCTTCGCCTAATGGTCGATTACCTTTATCGGATTTCTTTTTCTCGTTCTTTTTCCCCTTTTGGTAATCAGATAAATATTCATCAAGCGGTTTGTCTGTAATTGTCAATTTCCGCAAAGATTGAACGCGTTCGGTCTCCTTATTCAATTTTTGCTGAAGTTGAGAAATCAAATCCCTTTCTTCTTCACTGAGAAAATGCCCAGCCGCCTTCATTAATTTCGAAAGAGCATGATTCTGCTCTTTCGAAAGGATTTTGATCTCTTTTTCTCTCACTTCGTCATCGATAACGTAGCGAGGCTGTTCTTCGGAAAGTGTTTGTTTCGCCATGGAAGAATTCACCTTACAGACAAAAAATGGCTGATCGCCTGAGTATCATCTATTATAACAATATCATAATCAATAGTTAATACATCCTTATTTACAATTTGTGACAAACCATCCCTCTCGTTTTTTAGGCCGCATCCCCAATCCATGCGCTAAGAGCAAGTAATCAAATCAAATAAATTCAAATAATAAATTAAAAAAACTTCAATAAACGCTTACCATCGTCTTTTATTTTACAACATTCCGCCTCAATTCAAATAGGAGCGGCCCGTTCTATTCACTTTGCAATGTGATTATTGTATTCGCCGTTTGAATATCGATCGGATTTTCGTTCCAATCTTTCCCCAGGAAATCATTCAACTGAACAATCGCCTGTCCGGGCGAATTAACGGCAAAAAACAGCGTAACAATTGAGTTTTTCCAATCCCGGCAGGCGCCCACTTGACTGGCCTCCAGACGCTGCCGCTCCAATTGACCCCGCCGATTGGCCATGGAAGGGATCTCGAAAATCGTCTTGATTTCATAATCAGGCCGCCATACGCCGCCCGGCGTCATGCCCAGAAAACGCAACTTTTCACGGGTGAATTGAAAGCCGAATTCAAACGTAACGATTCGGCTTCCATTTTCGATTAGTACATCCGCTTGGACAATCTCTCCCGGTTTGGCCGGAAACGTTTCTCCGCTTATCCACACATCATCTTTTTTGACAGCGAAATCGAGTCGAGGTTGAATGGGCGCGATATGAACCGTACAGGAATTGATTACAGGACAGGCATGGTCCAAATTCCCCTGGTAGGAATCTCGAAACGTGAACTCTTGAACATCCAAAACAGCGACAGCTTCGGTGACGCCTTGAACAGGGGCGACGGCGAATCGAGCCAATTCTCCATCTCCCGTAGCGCCTTCATACGGAAAATAGTCGCCGCTTCCCTGCAAAGTCAGTACGCCGTTTTTCGCATCGACGACGGGATTGATCCGCGACACTCGCAGTCCTTCATTCCACCAGGCGCCGACTCGAACGCTGTAGGGATCGATTTCGATGAGATTGGGATCATAGTGAATCTGGGCCAGAAACAGAGTCATGTACTCGGCTTTTTCAACAATCAACGAAACCGGTTTGGGAGGGCCCTGCGGATCCAGGAGGACGGATGAGATTCCCCACCCCACGCGCGTATTCAGTCCGGGCGGATCCCACCGGGGCAATTCCTCTCCCGGTAGAATTTCCAGATCGACGGCGGCCGGCTGAGTCAATGGCTCCGTCGGAACGGGCGGCGCTCCGGCGCAGGCGTGAATCACGCCGAATATATCCAATATATAAAATCCGTCGCCGGTCAACGACCTCTCCAAATCGCAAGCCAATCCCTTGCCCAAGTCGGGAAGATTCTGCAACGACGAGACGCCATCCGAATTCCAATGATACACGTTGCCCAGTTCGGTTAAAATCCAAAAACCATCCGGAGCGAATTCGATATCGATGGCTTGATCTTTTTTCAAGGGAATAACGCCTAAGACTTTAGATTCCAGGGCTGTACAAAGTGAAATGGTTCCTTTTCGCGTCAAAACCGCCAATCGCTCCGCCTGCGGATCGAACTCCATATCGGCAATAACTTCCTCAGGATCCAGGGAGGATAGAATCAAAGGCGGCGGATTGCCTATTTTTTTGATGCCGCCGCCTGCGGCAATCCACCCTCCGCCATGACCGGAAGCCATAGTCAAGGCAGTGGCGTCTCGAATGGGCGCCCAAGCCGCATAAGGCAGTCGAGCGCTCCCGATGGGGATAATTTGCCCAAAAACCGTCAGTTGAAAACCGCCTTCCGGATAAGCGTCAAGATCGATCACCATGGGATAACGCGCGTTATCGACTGTCGATCGCACCATGGAAGGAGAGGAAGGCGCGCCGTTGGAATCGAGCGATACTCCATGGATCCCCCCCCATTTATTCTGGATCAAAAAAATAACGCCGTTTGAATCCGCTTGCACGGATGCCGCCGTCAGGCCGGCCCATACGCTCCATGCCGCCCAAAAAACGATCCGATTGCTCAGAAAATAAGTCCGCATAAAATCCCTAATCGCCGCCAATCTCACTATTTGCATGGATGATCTTTTTACACCTAAAACGGAAGCGGATCAATGAGAGTCGCCGCTGCGCCGCTCATATAATTTTTCCCATCGCTGCGAGATCTTTCAAATCTTGAAGGACAAGCTGCTTTACTTCGGCCAACGATCCTAGGATCGTTGCGCCGGCCGCCCGCAAGTGGCCGCCTCCTCCGAATTTGTGCGCTGATGCGACTACGTTATTATCTCCCTTTGCTCGCCAGCTTACTTTCACAACGCCTTCGTTTTCTTCGCGAAGATAGACGCCGATTCGCACTCCTTCGACTGAACGGACAAAATCGATGAAACCGTCGTCATCGATGGGATCCGCTTCCGCCTGCTGAAACATGTCGCAAGTGGTGTACATGACGCCGACTTTTCCATCGCAGGCGATTTCGAACGTTTTGAACGCCTCCGACATCAAGCGCATGCGGGAAAAAAGCGTCGTGCCGAAAATCGGCTCATAAACGCGATGCGGCTGCACGCCCGCCCGCAAACAGTGAGCGGCGATAAGATGGGCTTCTTCCGTCGTATTGGGCAGATGAAAATTTTGCGTATCGACAATCAATCCCAGATAAACCGGCTCGGCCAGGGAGAGATCGAATTCCATATCTAAAAACTGAATAAATCGATAGATTAAAACCGTCGTTGATGGAGAAGCCGCATCCACGATGCGCAGCCCCTCATAAGAATTGTGAGGGATGTGATGATCGATGCAGATTTTATCTCCCGGATGCCGCTTCATCGCTTCCCCGACTCGACCGAGGCGGGGCCATTCGCCGGCATCCACCATAACGATCACTTCGCGATCCGAAAAATCGCTTTTCTCAGGATCATAGAGAGTTAATTCCTCTTTGTCATAAAAGCGATCGAAATTCCAACCCGCCTCGCCGTCCATCACCCAAACGGCGTCCTTGCCCATTCGCTGTAAAATGCGCTTCATGGCCAGCGATGATCCGACGGCGTCGCCGTCGGGCCGAAGATGACTCGAAATCAAAAATCGATTTTTCGCATGGATCAGATCGGCAAGTAGATACCAGCCCTGCGGCAATGCAATATCAGTCAAAGCGCAACTCCTATATCATTGTGATCTTCATCATTGTATTTTGTCAATTCGAATAAAAAATCCCACTGGGGGGAATATTTCTTTCTCTCTGACTCCGATCCCATCCGCCGACGCGAACAGATTGGGCGTTCAAGTTAAGATAGACGGCGCTTCGACCGCTCAAAGGCCTTACATAGAGATCATTGGAGCGGCCGTCCGGCGGAAACGAGAATTGATACCGGGGATCCAGGATCATGGGCTGCATCACGATCGTATTGACCATTTGTCGAAACACCCATTCATTGACAAATTCGCCGGGCGTCAAGAGTGTTACGCCCTGCCCCAATTCCCGCAGCCATGATCCGCGCAAAGCCTCCCTTCGAAATTCGGGCCGATCGGGCGACGCAGTCTGCGATTCAAGTTGATTCGGATTCTCACCCGCAGGCGCGATGTTCACTTTACTCAAGGCCATGCTGACGCGCCGGGTTTGCGTAGCGCCCAGGACTTCGCCCATACTCCATAACTGGCCCCTTAGAAGAAGATTCACATCTCCTCTCCGTGAACGCATTTCTTTTGTGATGGGCTGCTTCCACTGAAACGCCCCTTCTCCTAAAATGGCGCCGGCATGCTTATTGTTGATATAAACCTGAACATCCCGGCCGGGCGGGATATATCCTTCGATTTGTAGTACATAATTCTCACCGCCCCGCATGGGCAGATTAATCCGCCCTCGCTCCCCCATCCATCGGAACGAAGAAAAAGGAAAGCCATATTGACGAGCGGCCGCTTCATTTTGCGGATCTCCCCATTGCCCCTCCAAAAAAACGTCGTCGCCGGATTCTCCGAGGGCGATCATACGCCTTGAGGTTCGAGCGATGGGATTAAGACCCTCATAAGGGCGTGTATTGTTCGTACGGGGCTGCATTTCCCATCCATCGCCGCTTCGCACTAATTTGACGGCGAAAAGATCCTCGTTGAACTCAACCTCCCCTTCCACGGTCTGCCAGGGCTGATCGGCGTGAGCAATGAGCGCTCCGCCGGATCGCGCCAGGCGTTCGAAATTCGAAACGGCGTCTCGCGTCCAAATCGTTCCCCATGGAACCAGGATGAATGGATAGTCTGAAATCGAAATCGCTCCTAAATCCGCCTCGTCGACTACATCGAATCCAAAGAGATCGCGCAGATCGCTCACGATTCGCAAAAACGCCAGGGGCGACTCGACGCTCATGGAGGTTCGCGGAAAGACGACGGCTATGCGCGGGTTGGAGCGCGTTCTATGAATCCGGGAGATTGAATTGACATACGAACTCCAGGATTTCTCGCCCACTAGAAAACTTTCCGAAAAATAAAATAGAGAGCCCCCATCGCTCGCCAGCGAATACAGAGCCGACAACATCTCATCGCCGCCTCCCCGTCCAATGCATCTTAAACCGAAAGAAACGCCTCTTCGCTGGCACGCATTCGCGAAGCAGCCCCAAATGGGCGATGCAGCCGCCAGGGGCGTTCGGACGATCATCACGACCGACGAACCGGAATGGGAAGCCAGAGAAGCAATCAGGGAAGGATCCTCGCCGCCGAACTCAAAATCCTCCGCAATCTCCAGGATAAAATGTGTTTGTGGAAAATACAACTTGGCGCGCTCCAGGATGCGGCTGATGAAGATTGCCATGCTTTCCCGATACCAGGCATAGGCGTCCAGATTTCGCTGCGGTGAAAAATCGGGGGAAATCGACGGAACGATTGTGTTTAATGAACTCACATCGCCGCCCCAAGCGGCCCGCACGACGTTAGGATTTCCATATTTTTTCTGGAGATAATCTTTGAAACTACGCTGCGCCAATGGATCTCCCGCCCAGAAATCGGGCCAGCCGCGATTTTGCGACGATTCCAACGAGAAAAACAACGGTCCCCAATCTCCGGCGAATGAGAGAATCAATCGAGACAAATGATTCGGATTGATGCTCATTCGCATTTGATCGAAAACCTGCGTATAGAGATCCACCACCCGCGGATCCCAGATCGAGAGCATCGGCCCTTCTTCAGGACGATCGGTTCCCACCGCTTTTTGCAGCGGCATTGTGAGAGCCGGAGGGAGAGCGTTCAAATCGCCAATCCGCAATCGAGGCGTCCAGGTCAATCCCGCTTCCGCCAATTTGTCTTTGCGCTTTGCATACAAAGAGAAATCCAACCTGCCGTTTGAAGCGGAGGAACGCTCGATAACAACGTCTTCGATCACATAAGAAACGCCCCACGCTTTATACAACTGAATTTTTTCAGCGAACAAATTTTCTTTTTCCCACATGCCTTCCGTCTTTTCATCCGCCAGAACCACGGCAAATTCATATCCGGCCGGCGGCGACACGCTGGATTGGCGAAACAAAGTGCTGGTGACGTGCGTCTGGGGGGCGAGCGGCATGCGAGTCAACATCACGGC
>JAFGTC010000147.1 GCA_016934335.1 Candidatus Omnitrophota bacterium
AATAATAATCTTTGACCAAGGCGTAATCGTTATTTTCCTTGGCCTGCTCCCAGGCCGCATCGCCTAATAAATAGAGGGTTTTGGTTTTGGTTGAATCGCTCAATTTGCGCACATCGGTGGATTGCAGCAATATCTCGCCGGCGGCCAGGGCCTGCGGATAATCGCGCATGATAAAAAAGGAATGGGTTTTGTTGAATACAATGTCTTCATAATCCTGATCGGAGAGGGAATCGCTCTGAGCCAGCAGCTGATCGTAGAGTGAATTGGCCTGCTCCAGGAAGCGTTTGGCGGATTCCTGCTGGCGCTGGGCTTCTTCGAGCATTTGCTGTTTGTAGATGATGAAGTCGGGAAACGGTTCGGCCGTTTCTTCGTAATTTCTCCATTGAATAGCATTTTCTCTCCCTCGTAGGAGATATAAATCCGCCAATTTTTTTTGGACTTTTTGGATGTCCTCGCGTCTGTCACGCAGCGCGGCGGGGGATAGCGGGATCTGGCTGTTTGGTTGATCTTCCTGCTGCTCAATCTGCTCGATGGCTTTTTCGTAGTTGGCGATCGATTCGATTAAATATTGGTTGGCCTCCTCCGGTTTTTCATGGCTGCGATCATGTTCATAGATGGCGTGGTTGGCGTCGCCGATTTTGGCGTAAATCTGCATGCGGCGGAACGAATCGGAGGCGGGAACTGCTTCTAACGCGGTTTTGTAGGCGTTGACGGCGTCACCTAAAAGAGTCCGCTCCTGATCTTTCTTGGATTTCGCCCATTCCTGATAGGAATTACCGATTTCGATCATGGCCTCCATAGCTTGGTCGGTATTGGGAAACCGGTCGATAAAATCCTGAAGGCGCTGGATGGTTTGGTCGAACTGCTCTAATTCGCGTTTGGCCAGAGCGATGCGGTATAAAGCGAGGCGCTGGTCTTCGAGTTCGGGGTAGGCCAATTGAGGTTGATGGGAATCGCCGATATTGACGCCGGCGACTTTTTCGATCAAATCGAGATAGTTTTCGTAGAGGGCGGCCATTTGGCGAAACGCGTTGCCGCTGTTTTCCCGATCGCCTTCCTGTTTGTCGCCGACGGCGATGCGATAATAGCAGTCGCACATATTCTTGTAGGCCAGTTTAAGCGCCTGGGGATCTTTGGGGGATCGTTCGAGATAATCTGCAAATAGGGCGGCCGCTTCGGCGAAGGAATCGCGAGGTTTTTCCCACAGGATGCGGCCGCGCCGCCATTCGGGGGTTTCGAGTTCGACGGCGCGGTTATAGACGGAGTCGGCTTCGGCCAAGACGCTTTCGACAGCGCGTGGGCTGGCGAACATCCACCAATAGAGGGTGGCGCCTAAGAGTACCAGCATAATCACGACGGAACCGATCATCAAAGTCCACATTTCTGCGGGACTGAGACGGATACGGGCGAACAGGCGCTCGAGAAGGTTGGAAGGAGCTTCTTCCGGATGGATTTTGTAAAGTTTCGTTTTTTCTGGTTTTTCTTCGTTTTCCGGAGAGGCGTCGTCCAGTTCGTCTTCGTCGAAAAGATCTTCCAACTCATCGCCGTTTTCACCCTCTGTCCGGATATCTTCAAACGACTCATCGGCAAAATCCAAGTCCTCCAAATCGTTTATGTCGGAGACCTCGAGATTGGAGTCGTCTTCCAGATCGATCTCATCGATTCCTTCGATATTATCGAGAAAGTCGCTTCCCACTTCGATTTCTTCCTGATCGAGTTCCATGGGCTCCTGGCCGGTGAGCGGTTCTTCTAAAGGGGATTCTTCCGGCGCCTCATTTTGCATCTCTTCGTCTTGAGCCGAATTCGAACCAGGAGGAGTGGATTCTGACTTGAGAGGCGTCGCCGTTTGTTGAGCGCGGGGTGGAGGCGAAGCAGGTTCGAGAATCTCATCGGCCGAGATAAACATGGATTCTACGGCGTCAGGGCTGAGGCTCTTGTCTTTGATGGAAGAAGCCAATTGATTTTTGGGGCCGAACCATTTTTGGAAGAGAGATTTGGTATTGAGATTCTGTTCAAATAAAACCTGGCGAGGGATGTAGGCGTCGGAGAAGCCGTTCTCGCTGGCGCCCAAGGCTTCAATCAACAAGTCATCGGGAACGGCGGACTGCCCGCTGAGTTTGCGAGGCTTTATTTTTTTGGATGAGCAGGAAGAAATCGCTCCATTCTCGATCATGCGATCGAGGATCACCGATTTTTCGTCGGCGCCGATTTCGGAGGATTCATCGGCGGACAGACCCATGTCGCGCATCGCCTGAAGAACGGCTTCGGTGCGAACGCCCAGTTGCAGGGAAAAATCCAGAATTGATTTTCGATCGTTTTCCGGGTTCATGTCCTTACCATCATCGGCGCCGGCGAAGTCCGTCAGGCGGAGACTTTTTCGGATTGCGCCGTCCGGTATTCATTGAGTTTGTTCCGCAGGGTGCGGATGCTGATGCCTAATATTTCGGCCGCGCGGGTGCGGTTGTTGTTGGTCATTTTCAGGGTTTCCATGATCAGGCTGCGCTCCATTTCCGCCACCGTCATTCCCGCCTGGATGTCGGCGGCGGAATCGCGGCCGGCGTCGGGGGAAAGCGAGTGAATTTCGGGCGGAAGATGCTCTACTTCGATGGTCGACTCCTTGCAAAGGACGACCGCGCGTTCGATGCAATTCTCTAGTTGGCGGACGTTTCCCGGCCATTGGCAGCGAAGCAGAATTTGTTCGGCGTCGCGGCTGACGGCCTGGATTTTCCGATTCATTTCACGATTGTATTTGGCGAGGAAGAAATTGCATAATTCGGGGATGTCGCTTTTCCGTTCGCGCAGGGGAGGGAAGGAGATGGTCACGACATTCAAACGGTAGTACAAATCTTCGCGGAAGTTGCGTTTTTTGATTTCTTCTTCGAGGTTGCGGTTGGTGGTGGCCATGACGCGCACATCGACTTTGACGGGTTCGCGCCCTCCCACTTTGTCGACCTCTTTTTCCTGGAGCACGCGCAATAATTTGGCTTGAAGTTTGGGGCTCATTTCACTGACTTCGTCGAGAAGAATGGAGCCGCCGTCCGCCATTACGAATTTGCCCTCGCTGGTGCGGACGGCGCCGGTAAAAGCGCCTTTTTCGTGGCCGAAGAGTTCGCTTTCCAGAAGTTCTTCGGAAATGGCGGCGCAATTGACTTTGACAAAGGGCTTGTGACGCCGGGGGCTGTGGTAATGGATGGCGCCGGCGATCAGCTCTTTGCCGGTGCCGCTTTCGCCGTGGATGAGAACGGTGCTGGGCGTCGAGGCGACAGTTTTGATGAACTCGAAGATTTCACGCATTTTGGGATGTTTGCCCACGATGTGATCGATGCCGTATTTCAGGCCGATCTCTTCGCGAAGAGCCGAATTTTCGCGCTTCAAATCGGCGACGCCCAAGGTCTTCTCGATGACGATTTTGAGTTCTTCGACGTCAAAAGGTTTTTTGAGGTAATCCGCCGCCCCCAGTTTCATGGCCTCGACGGCGTTTTCCACCGTGGAATGGGCGGTGAGCATGATGACTTCGATTTTGGGGGACAGCTGCTTGAGTTCCCGCAGAGCGGCGATGCCGTCTTTGCCCGGCATCACAATGTCGCAGAGAACTAGATCGGGGAGATCCTCCTTGGCCATTTGGATGGCGCTGTCCCCGTTATCCGCGGTGCGGATGTCATAGCCTTCGCTTCGCAGAACCCGCGTGAGCAGGTTCTGAATCCCGATTTCATCGTCAACGACCAGCAGTTTTTTTGGCGGCATGATTCTCAAACCCTGTTGAATTGAATTTTATTAGAAAATGGCGTAAACCGAAGATTCTGCATTTTTCCTGCGCTGCGTTCATCGACGGCGCAGCGCGCCTCCTTGAACAAAATACGTATGAATGACAAAACCGAGACCTGCGGTCTCAGAAATTTTCCCTCCCCGCCGCCTGGTCGCCGGGCGTCTCGGCCAGGGGGAGCATCACCCAGAAGGCGGCGCCTTCGCCTTGCACGCTGCTCACGCGGAGAAACCCGCCATGCTCTTCGACGATTCGGTTGGACAGAGACAATCCGAGTCCGGTTCCCGTTTCTTTGGTGGTAAAAAAAGGGTCGAATAAACGTTCGAGAATCGGCGGGGGGATGCCCGGTCCGTTATCGGAAATCTCGGCCACGGCATAGGTTTGGGGGGTCTGGTCTTCCGAAAGTATTTCGTTGCATTGAGAAAAGCGGACGCAAATGCGCCCGCTCCGGCCGCCGGTTTGCTGCAGGGCTTCGATGGCATTGACGAACAAGTTGATGAAGACCTGCTTCATTCGGTCGGCGTCGATCAAAACGGGCGTATTGGCATTGTCGTCTTCGATGGCGATCTCGATATGGGCGGCGCGGATTTTGTCGTTCAGAAAGTCGGCCACCTCGACAACGAGGGCCGAGAGTTGTTCGGGTTTGCGCTCGGGCGCAATGGGTTTGGCCATATTCAGCAAATCGTCGGTCAGGCGCGTGAGGCGGTCGATTTCCCGAATGAGGTTGTCGGAGAATTCCTGGATGAAGTCTTCGTCGTCTTTGAACTGGGGAAGAATCTGGAGATAGCCGCGGACGGTGGTGAGCGGGTTGCGCATTTCGTGGGCGACGCCGGCGGCCAGCTCGCCGAGAGCGGCAAGGCGGTCGGAGCGGCGGGCCTTCTCTTCCAGAAGGCGTTCGACGGTCAAATCGTGAAGCAGGCAGGTGGTTCCGATGGTTTCGCCGTTGCGGTCCATGAGATCGGAAAATCGGCCGCGCAAAACGACCGGCCCGCCCTGGGCGCTGCGGAAGGAGATTTCGTAGCGATCTTCGGGAGAGCCCGCTTCCAGATATTCGCGGAAGGCTTTTGCGCAGACGGGCAGGCATTCGCGGAACGGTTTGCCGATCGCGTCTTGTTCTTCGAGGCTGAAGATGCGGACGGCGGCGCGGTTGAAGGTCAGGATTTTTTCGTCTTGATCCAAGGTAATGAGCGCTTCGTTGATGGAATTATAGATATTGCAGGGATCGATTTCGCGGAAGCGTTTTTCGAGGCGTTCGAAGGCTAGGCGCAGTTTTTCTGTGCTCTCGGTATAGAGAGTATATAGATGCTCGAGGGCGCGCGGGTCGGCGGGCGCGCTCGATGGAAATGAATCGGGGATTTGTTTGTAGTCCGATTCAGTCACAATCATTCCCTCAACTCCAAAATTCAGGCCAAAAGACAGTACATATTATAAAGACAGTGCATATTATTTTTTTTTGTCGAAGTAGCGCGGAGACGGCGTTTCATGGGTGAAATAAGCCTTGTTGGCGAAGCGAGCATTGTAAAGATTATCAATTTTCTGATGGATTTCGGCCAAGCCGGTTTTGATGGCTTGAGCGATTTCCTGCTCGCGTTCATATATTTGTTCAACAATTTGAATGCTCTGATTGCGAATCTGTTTGATTTCGCGGCGCTCTTCATCTGTGTATTGCCGGTATTCGCGCTCCCATGCTTCTTTAACGGCAAGATTCTGATCTTTGACCGCTTGCAGTTGATCCATTAATTCGGCTTTTCGGGTCATCTGCCGGGCGATGGCGTCGGCGTCGGGATTTTCCTCTCGAAGAAGCGCCATCTGATTTTGAGAAAGTTCGTCGA
Organism: Candidatus Omnitrophota bacterium; assembly: GCA_016934335.1. Classification (GTDB taxonomy): domain Bacteria; phylum Hinthialibacterota; class Hinthialibacteria; order Hinthialibacterales; family Hinthialibacteraceae; genus JAFGTC01. The sequence continues at coordinate 5,596 of JAFGTC010000147.1, forward strand.
TCTGTTCAAACAGAGCCAATTCCCGGGATAACGCATCATTTATTTGAAGGAGCAGTGATGTATCGCTCATGGCATTTTTTTCCTATTTTGATTGGTTACATATCTCAAGGAAGGTTCGCGCATCACAAAAGAGTCCCTCGCTATAGAATCGGCATGAAATCAACTTCGATATGTTTATTCTCCAGTATAAGTTATCCTTATTCCAAGGTCAAGGAAAAATTTTCCGGTTTTTTAGGATTCTTGATTAAAATAGTGCGGGTTTCCTGAGTAGGGAGCGAGAATTGCGGCGTAAAGGAGATTCTTTTGCCCAGGCGCCGCCCCAAATTCATGAGGGGGGAGTGGAATTGATGGGAATTCGCTTTTTCCCGCTCCCCAGGTTGATGCGTTTTGCGGAATTCAGCCGGCTATATTTTTTTTGACTTTTTCGATCATGCCGTCAATGCCAGGCATGTCGGGCATCCAATATTTGGCGAGTTCATATTCCTGCAGAGCGGATTGAAATTCGCTTCGCTTCATGAAGACTTCGCCCAATTGAAAATGAGCTTCGGCCAAGTGGGGAAATTCCCGGATGAGGGCGTTGAGGCGCTTCTGGGCTTCGTCCAATTTGTCGCGGATGACATAAATCCGAGTCAATTGCAATTGGGCGATCAAATTTTCAGGGGACATTTCGACCGATTTGCGAGTCAACTCGATGGCTTTATCCCATTGATTCACTTTGGCATAGGCCAAACCTAAATTGACATAGGGGGTCGGATTTTCGGGATCTTTCCGGAGGGCTTCTTCGAACAGGTCGATGGAGCGGAAGGCGTAGCCTTGGGACAACAAACCCAATCCGCGGTCTACGAGCAAATAGACGTCTAATTTTTCTTTGGGATCGGGCAAGGCTTCGCCGGGAGCGATCATGCCTTCGGCGGAGCTTCCGGCGGCGTACCCCAGCGAGGCGAGGGTTTCCATTCGCTCCGAGCTGATTTGGCGTTCGGAGGCGGGCATGGCGGACTGGGCCATGGCGATCAGGCGGTCTTCCAACTCGTTCTGCATCTCTTGCAAGGGGGCGTCTTTGGATGAGATCAAGTTAATGTGTTCGTCGGGATCGTTCTGCAGGTTATAAAGTTCCGGCTGGGGGGAGTGAATGTATTTCCAATGCGTATTGCGCAGCGAATACATGGGGCTCCAGTTGTAGGTCAACGGGTATTGGGTTTCCAAAACAAGATTGCGGGGCTTCGCAGAGGAGCGGCCGAGCAGCCATGGCGCGAAGCTTTCTCCATCCGTCTCCACCGTTCCCAGGCCGCATAGATCGATCAGGGTCGGCATGATATCCAGGAGGCTGACGCTCTGCCGGCAGGGGGCGCCGGACTCGGGCCGAGGAAGTTTGGAGGGCAGTTTCGTTATCAAGGGGACGCGGACCGCTTCTTCGTATAAGAAAAGTCCATGAGTGGGTTCGCCATGCTCGAGAAGCCCCTCGCCATGATCGCCGGCGACGATGAGCAGCAGGTCGTCGTACAAATTTTTATCCTTTAAGAATTCGACCAACTGGTTGATGCAGATGTCTACATAAGCGATTTCGCCGTCGTAGGGTTGTTCTTTGTAGAGAATGTTGAAGGGGGCGGGAGGCTGGTAGATCATGTGGGGATCGTAGAAATGGAGAAACAGGAAAAAGGGTTTCAACGACCGGCTTTCGAGATGTTTGATGATCCAGTTCGTAGCGGAAGCAATGACGCGCCCCGCCCGGCGTTCGACGGAGGGTTGGAGCGCCTGGAATTCTTCGGGGAGGAATTCGTCGTCGAAATAATCGAATCCCTGGCCGATTCCTTCCCGCCGGGAGATGATGATCGATCCGATAATGCCGGCGGTGGCGTAGCCCGATTCCAAAAAGAGTTCGGGCAGAGTGACCGCTTCATCGCTAAGAACGTAGTTATAATTATTGCGAACGCCGTGCCGCATGGGATGAAGACCCGTCAAGAGGCTGCAATGAGCAGGCAGCGTGAGGGGGACGGGGGTAAGGGCGTCTTCGAACCAAATGCCTTCAGAGGCGATTTTTTTCAGGGCGGGGGTTTGCGCCTTGTCGTCGGCGTAGGGCTGGATGTGATCCGCGCGACAGGTGTCGATGCTGATTAACAGGACGTTTTTGCCCTGACAGGGGGCGGGCGCATTCGAGCAGCCCTGGAGAAGGGATGAAATCCCGATCGAAAACGACAGCGCCAAGGTGAGGCATTTCAAGCCTTTCAAAAAACCATGCATGCGAACTCTTTTTCACTCCTCATTCGAACAACATTCACTATAATGTAGAGTGTATCGGCTCAATGCTTTTCTGACAAAGGATTTGTTCCATGAAACTATTTCGCTACCGCGCCACTCCCTATGCATTTCTGTTCTGGTTGTTTTTTATATGGCTTCTGCACAACGAGGTCGTCAGCCAATCTTTCCTCACCAAAGACGCCTATATAGATATAAACGATGGAGCACTCATAATGAGGCAGGATTATCTTGGTTATTATTTGGGAAGCCAGAAGATCGGATATTCGCAATATATTTTGAAAGAAGACCGGGACGACTCGCCCGTCAAACTGCCGGGGAGATATTTTCTTTTTGAATCGGATTCGTTTCTGCAGATTCAGGCCTTGGGGATCCCTATCACCTTAAAGACCAAACAATACGGAGATGTCAATGAAGATTTGACGCTGCGAAATTTCACCTTCAGTTATGAGGCCAGCGGGCAGTCGCTCACTGTGAAAGTCAATGTTGAAAGCGACGGCCTGCATATTACCACCAAGTCGGCCGGGGATACGTCCGAAAGCGTTATTCCGCTTTCGGGGCCGGTTTATCATACGGATATGATCCATCTTGTGGTTGCGCGCCAGGGGTTGGAAGTGGGGAAAAAGTATGTTTTGCCGGTGTTTGAGGCAATGACCATGTCGCTCACCGATGCGGTGGTGACGGTGTTGGAAAAAGAGAAAATCACGCTGCCGGACGGCGATTCGGCGGAGACGTTTAAGATAGAAACCAGTTTGAAGGGCTTCAAGAGCACGTCGTGGATCAATGAAGACGGAGATGTTTATAAGGAAATGAGCACAGTAGTGGGGATCACGTCGACGGCCATGCGCGAAACCAAGGAGCAGGCCTTCGATATGAATTTTGTGTCCGGCGACGTCCAGCATTTGGAAGAATCGGCGGTCGATTTGATCCAGGCGTCTCGCATTACGGTCGATCCGCCCATCTCCAATCCTGCGTCCGTCAAGAAAATGGTCATCAAACTGATCGGCGCGGAAAAGGAGGACATTGTCATCGACGGAACGTATCAGACGCTGCAGTCGGCGGATGGGGATCAACTGGTGCTAGAAATTCAGAGGCAAAATTACGAAGATCTCGAAGAGCGGCTGGCCGATGTTTCGGAGGCGCCGCCTTACGAAAATTCGGATCCCGATTTGCAGGCGTACCTGGCGGAGGGGCCGTTGGTGCAGAGCAACAATCCGCAAATTCGCGAGAAGGCGAAGGAAATCGCCGACGAAGCGAAGAGTCAGAATCCCTGGCAGGCCTCCAAAGCCATCGCCGACTGGCTGTACCAGAACATTGAAAAAGAGATGCGGGTGACGATTCCGTCGGCGGTGGAAGTGCTGAATTCGATGAAGGGTGATTGCAACGAACATTCCACCCTCTTCGCCGCGCTGGCGCGGGCTCTCGGCATTCCCGCCAAGATCTGCGCGGGAATCGTCTATCAGGAAGACGGGTTTTATTATCATGCATGGAACGAAGTTTCGATCGATGGGAAATGGCTTCCCATCGATGCAACTTTGGATCGGATCAAGATGGACGCCGCCCATGTGAAATTGGCCGAAGGCTCATTGGATTCGCAGAGCGACATCGTTAAACTGATTGGGAATCTGCAGGTGGAAATTCTTTCGATTGAATAGCCGCGGTTGACGCGCGGCGTGTAGTGTAGACAAATCGTAGTGTAGACAAATCAAATCGAATAGAACGAAATGTAAGGAATCGCCCTCTTCCATTCATGAGAAGAGGGCGGTTTTTTTACGGTTGGATCTAAAAGCAATCATTGAAATAATTCGGCTTTAAAATAGGGGAGAGGAGGAACCGCCGGTTCGGCGTTGGGGGGAAGCGGCTCCTCCTCGGGGGTGCGAGGTTAATAAGCAACAATCAAATCGTTTCTTCGTGTCAACAATGTTGCTTTGTTTATGTTGGACATATTTTACGATGTTTTTGGATTAGGTCAATAGGAAAATTGAAATTTATCCAATTTTCTTAAAAAAAGATTTATCCAATTTTGACGGGTAAAACTGCGCCTATCGGATAATGAGGGGAAATCTAGATAGTTTTCAGGCAATGATCCATTTTGCTCATCCAAAAAAGTTTGAATTGACTGCTGTGCCGGGAGCGCTAGTTGCCGTGGGTTTGAATCACGCCGCGGCTTCGAATGCCGTTGCTGGGATTGTATTCGTTCCAAAGGATGATATTGTCGCCCACGACTTCGTAGGGCTTTTCGTTTATGACCGGTCCCAAGGTGTGCACCATCCAGAGGGTTTTTTCCAGGCGGTCGGTGTTGTTGTAATACCAGGAGGGAGGCTGCCCGGAATTCTGGAGGAACCAACTCCAATCGTAATACCAGTAGCCGTGGTATTGGGAGAAGGGGCTGATGCCCGCGCTGGAAGAAATGTAGGGAACGGGTGTGGTCAGATATTTGAGGACGGAGACATGAACCGGCGAGATCATGACGGAGCTTCCGCCCTTTAAAATAATCGGAGGGATGGCGTTATTATCCACCTGGTAGGCCATGATCGAATTTACGATGCTTTTGATGTCCGCTTGGCTGCGGGCGACTTTCGCCTTGATCTGGGCGTTGAGGAAATTAGGGAGCACGATGAGCGCCAGGATGCCGATAATGGCCACCACGATCAGCAATTCAATCAAAGTGAATGCTTTTCGTTTTTTCACGCTGCGACGTCCCTTCTTGGTTCTTCGGTTGATTACAATTATACATGCAATATAGTTTATCCGCATCCAAATGGCAATTCAATTTTATTTCAGGTGACAATTTGTTACATTCCCGATACATTATAACCAAGATATTGTTTTATATTGTATGAGATGTAATAGCCTTCCCAGAATACAAGGAGTGAAAAAATAATCATGGATCGACGATTCCGAATGTGTCTGATTGTTTTTTTGAGTATGGCGACATTTATTTCATCGATGGCTTCCGGCGATATTTCACTTACACAGGGATCGATTTTCAGCACGGGATTGCGCTCCAGCACGATTGCCAGCGGCGATCTGGATGGAGACGGGGACGTCGATCTGGCCATCGCGAATATACACAGTCATTCGGTTACCATCGCTTACAATGACGGCGCCGGGAATTTTACGGAGATCGTTGATGTTCCGCTCGATGAAGGGCGGAAATTTCCCATCGCGCTGGCGATCGGAGATCTCGATTCGTATGGGAATTTGGATCTGGCGCTCGCTTTCGTGCAAAATCTCGACCGAACCGAGCTGGGCACGCCTGCTCAATCGGGGATCATCTATTTTTACGCCGAAGACGACGGGAGTTATACGCAGATCTATAGTCCTGTGAATGGAATTCCATCCTGTCTAAAAATCGAAGATCTGGACGGAGACGGGGACAGCGATCTGTTGGTCGGGAACAACGGGGAGATAGACGTGGATCTTGTGACCGGCTCCATCAATGTCGTCGAGGCGGGCTTTTATTATTTCGAGAACAAGGGGAGGGGATTGTTTTCGTCGGGAAATCCGAGAATTACGGATGGAAGCCTGGTGGATATTCTGGCTTTTGATTACAACCAGGACGATATTATAGACATTGTGGGCGTCAACCAGGGGACGACGGGCTTTGACTCCAATTTCAATTACATCTATCTCGATATGAACATCTCGACTTTCCAGGGGACGGAAAATGGATTGACTGAATACGACCCGATATGGGTGGAGTATATTCCCTGGTCGCTGGACAAGGGGGACGTCAATAACGACGGGCTTGACGATATCATCACCTCCAATGTGGGCGACATCAACAATCTGGCTTCGTTTATGGGGACGAACGGCTCTCTGGTGTTGTTTGAAAATACGGGACAAACGTTCAATGCTTTGAAATCCATCCCCACGCCGGGGACGGCGTTCAGCGTGTTGGCGGACGACTACGATCTGGACGGCGATGTGGATATTATCGCGACCATTCAAGAGATCACCGATATTGGAGGCGTCAGCCGGTTGGATGCGAGTCTGCGCGTTTATGAGAACGACGGGCAGGCGAATTTTACGGAGACCGCTTCGTTCTATCTCGCGGAGGAGCCGCGCTATGCCGTCAAAGACGATTTCGACAATGACGGCGATATGGATATTGCGGTGTTATGCACGATTCTCGATTCGGCTACCGCGGGCAACGCTTTGAATGGGGAAGTGTATGTTTTTTATAATGACGCGATCGAAACCGATGTTTCAAGTTGGGAGATTTATTGAGTTTTAGGTTGAATTTATCTTTTTTATTCTGCAAATTTGGAAAGCGAGCCCCCTATACAACGGGGGCTTTTTCATATTTTTTTGTATTTCTCCCATTTTTTTTTGATGTTTTTTTCTTCTTGCACGTGCGAATGTGGATAGAAAATAAGGTTAATAAGATAAGATGCTTATAAACATCTTGGGGTTGCGTTTTCTTTCGATTTGCGGCGAAAACATTGTCTTGGTTGAAAAAACTGCCGGAGTTGTTGGTTGATTTTCTTTGCATAGAAAGTAAACTGTTTTATTAATCATGATAAAATGAGTCGTTTTATCATGATATAGAGGCGCATCAGTTTCGGAGAAGGAGGCGGCGAGAAGCGTGATGACAGAAAAAAAGACGGTTTCAGATGGATCATTTCCGTTGGTTTTCGGGATGGAGACGGCGGAGTGGAAGGAATTGCATGATGGATTTCGAAAAGCGATTCAATCTATAGTAGGCGGGGGGAAAGGAAGTTATAAGAAATCGAAAGAGGCGGCGGCAAGTTATTTTGAGACGAACGCGCTGGATCTGCCGCGAGCCGTCCGGCAGGATGAGGATGCCAAAGCGGTTTTGGATGCGGTGTTCGAAGCGCAGGAAGAATTGGTGCGAACTTCTCCGGGTCGGAGTGAGGCGATCCGCCGGGCGGGGCGCCATGTCCGGGAGTTTCTTGCCGATTTTTTGTTGGAGAAGCATTTGAATTATTTAGACGAAGCCTTGCAGTCCGGGGAGGAAGGGGCGCAAAAATTTGCGGATGAATTGGGGGCGTCGCATTTGTTTGAAAGCGCCAAATCTTTGGAGCGGTTTCGGAAGAAGATCGATCTCTACCGGCAGGTGGGCTCGTTTGTTCATACGGCCGAATTAAGTTTGTCGACGGTCAAGGTGAAAACCCGCGCCAGCGCGCGAGCGCAGCGGGGCAATCTGTGGGCCAACGATCGGCGGGAGAAATATCGGTATTTAGAGGATCTGGCCGATTCGGGGAAGGTCATCCCGTCTTTTACGGAAGAGGATCTGGAATTTCTGGTCAGCCAGTCCAGTCTGGATATGCTGAAGAAGAAAGCGACTCTCCTGCTGCAGGAATTGAAGTATGTCGAGCCAAATCGATTAAAAGCCAATTATTCGCGGCTGCGGGATCATTTGCAGCGCTCCAATCAACGCCATTCCGATTTTGAGCGACGTCGGGAGTTGTTGATTAAATTGGGGGCGACGCCGGAGCAGGTGGATTACATCTCGGCGCGGGCCACTTATCAAACGATGAAAAACCTTCTCAAACTGGCGAATGGGCGATTGGCGATTTCGGATTTGATGGGCGGGAAGCGGACGATTCGCAAACTGCTGCGCCGCCGGGGACAGGCGCAGAGCAAGGCGGAGATCGCCATCAGCCGTTATTTGATCCACGAGGAGGGAATTTCGCGCAGCATAGCGGAGTCGTACGCGCGCACGCGCAAGAATCATTCGATTGAGCATTTGAGGAAGACGCTGGATTTTTTGAAGGAGAATTATCAACGTTTTTATCGCAATCATTGGGGCTTCTCCATCCATCCAAATGTGTTGAGGCGGGCGTTGGAATTAGGGCTGTCGCGGCAAAAATTGAGCAAGAGAGCGCTGACGACGAAGGATTTCATCAATGATTTGCGACGCGCATTATCTTTGGAAGAGGCGCAGTTGGTGAAAGAGCAGAATCATCTTTCGGCGGACGACCGGCGCACGGCTCTGGCGCCGTTGAAGGAAGTGCTCGATTATGAAACCGATACGTTTACGCGCAAGCAGTTATATTTTATATACGAGCAGTTTTGCCGTTACGGGCTTTGCATCCCGAAAGATAAGTTGAAGCAGATTTGTTTGAAGAACAGCGGATTGTTCCCCTCTGTCAGGAAGGTGCAGGACGCCTTGGAAATACTGAACAGCGCCTATCGCGCGGTCGGCCAGCACGGAGAGCATTTGTGCGTGCTGCCCGATTATTTGGAATTGCCGAAAGAGGCGCCGGTTCATAGTTACAAACAAACCGCTTGATTTGTTCAATAAGCAATGCGGCTGCGGCGGAAATCCCGCCTCCGATTTCTGACGCAGCCGCAATATTTCGTTAATCCTTCCTATTTTCGCAAAACAACAATTCAATCAATTTACAACCAGGGGACGTTCTGCAGCCGCCTGGTTTTTTCTTGGAGATGGAAGATGCGCCGTGCATTGCCGTTCATGATCGGTTCGATCAGATCCATGGCGGCGTCCGGATGGAGCCATCCCTCTCCGACCAGTTGGATCAAAGCGTTGAAGATGCCGCGCCGCGCGATGACGGCGTGTCCTAAAACCGGCTCGACGGGGATATAGTCGCCGCCGAAAGTCAGCACTTTGTTGGCCGGGGCGGTGACGAGATACTGTTTGAGAAAATTGACGCCTGCGACCGGGCTGATGATCCAACTCCAGCACATATCGATATGGCAATTCGTGTAATGTTTGGCCGCCGCGATCATTTCTTCGTAAAAGGGGTAGCAGATGTGCATGAAGACGAAGTTCGTCTCGGGGGATCGTTTACAGAGATCGGTGACCGCCGCCGGATTGCCTTGAATGCGGGACATCGGCATTCCATTCTGGCCGGCGTAATAGCCGGTATGCAGTTTGACCGGCAGGTTGTGTTCGGTCGCTTTGCGGACTGAATACCAGAAAAGATGGTCTTCGATTTTTTTCCGCTCCGCCCCGCTGAGCGATTCTCCCTGGAGGCGTTTTTTGAAGGGGGCTTCCGCTTCTTCGGCGGGGACGTCGTCGTAGTCCAGCTGGCGCGAATAGGCGGCTTGGGATTTTACGGCGACGGCGTAGGGCCCGTAATGGTCGAACCACCAGTCGATCACGCGATGCCAGTCGCTCAAGTCGTTGACTTCGACGCCCGCTTTGGGGGCGTAGGCTTGGATGTTCGGCCCCATGTGCATGCCGACAATGCTGATATCCTGCATCAAAAGGCCGGGCTGGTTGGTTTCGCCGAAGGGGGCGCTGAGGCAGTTGACTTGTGTAGATTCGATGTTGGCGCGCTCCTGAAGGACGGTTCGATAAAATCCCGGCCGGATGGTTTGCAGATAGCGGTCTTGAATGGTTTGCACATTTTCGCGGGATATGGAATCGACGTTGTAAAGTTCGCGAACGGCGATTTCGACCGCCTGCCCGTAGCCCGTATTTCGGACGGCGGGCCAAACGGATTCCAGGCAGTCCCATTTTTGGAGGGGATCGGTCTGCGCCGAGAAGAAGGCGTCGTATTGATCTTTCGGCATCCCCGCGGTGATCATATCGGAATTGATATAGTGGGAAAATAGAAACGACCAGTCGTTGGCTTGGATGCGCGAGTTCTTTCCAGCGAGGCGGTCTTCTTCTTCGATCAAGTGTTCGTGGGTGTCGATCAGGGGCGTTTCGGCGATGCGGGCGGCCAGTTTCTCGTTGAAGTCGGAGGCGGCCGCGTTCGAAGTATTCACCCAGGGGCCGCTCATCGCTCCCAGGAGAGCGGCGGAGCTTGCGGCGCTTAATCCTTTTATGGTGGATCGGCGCGATATTTTGTCGGATTTCATGAGGATTTCTCCCTTCTTTGCATTTGATATGTTTATACTAAACAATCCCGTGGAAGATAAGTCCGATGCAAGCCTGTTCCAGGATGGAGAATTTTATTGCGGCGATAGGATTAGATCGAAAACAATCGGGTCGGCATCGTCTGTATGCGGCTGAAGGGGGGCGCCGGTTTTGGCGAGAGAGCGGGCGAATTGATGCAATTCTTTCAGCGAAAGGCCCATATAGCGGGCGTCCGGCCCGGTTTGTTTGGAAAGAACCGCTTCGAAGAGGAGAGCGGCGCCCCGAGCGTGGGCCTGGAGGCCGCGCCGGACGCCTTCCCGCGCTTTGACGCCGGCAGCCGCCAATTTGATCAGCCCTTTGAGGAAGTCGGAAGGCAGGCCGATGCGGCCGTCCGCATTCCATAAATCCTCCCAAATTTCATGCGCCTCCCAGTAATAGCCGTAATTGAACAGATCGATGCCATAGAGATAGTGTTCGTTGTTTTTCCAGCGCTTGGGATCGGGGGCTTCGATTTCTTCTTCGACGCGATTGTAACTATGGCCTTGGGGATTATGGGTGGGATGAGCGGACAAGCCGGGTACGAAGGCATAGGATGGGAATGCCCGGGAGGGGATTAAACGGGGGATGGATCGAGGTTCTTGTTTCATGATATTCATGCCATTTTCTGGCAATGTATCTCAACTCATCGGGACATCAAGGGGCAGGAGGAAGGAAGAAGCGCCTCCATTGCATCGATCGTGAAGCCGCCGGGAATGTGATGGAGACGCTATTGAGAAATATGTTTAACATGGATTATTCGGGGAAATCGATCTCGAAATCGGTAGGATTGACCCATCCGGCTTTGAGAGATTCTCCGTTGGTGAACCGTTCGTAGAATCCCTGCTGATTTTCATCGGCGTATGGGTATTGGTCGAAGATGAATCCCCGGCCGAACATTCTCGGATCGCCTTGACTCTTTAATTCACTCATCATCTGCTTTTTGAGTCTGTTTTTGAGGGGCTTGAAGTCAGGATGATTGGCCAGGTTGTTCATGCATTCGGGATCGGTTTTGATGTTATACAATTCCTCGCCGGGACGCTTTCCAAAGGACCATTTCCAATAATTATACGAGGCGGGATTTTTGCGCCCTTCGATGAGCAGGGTTTTGGTGGGGCTGCCGTCGCAGTTCAGGTAGCCGGTTTCGGGATTGCCGGCGGGCCAGCGCAGAATTTCGAAATTATGGATGTATATGAAATCGCCTTTCACGATTCCCCGGATCGGGTATCCCGCATCGTCGGGGCGGCCGATGTCGTGGCGTTCTTTGCCGATCAGGACGTGATCGCGCTTCGAGTTGACGACGCCCGATCGATCCGAGAAAAAGAGATCGGTCATGCTGCGCCCTTCGATGGGCTGCATGCCGCTGTCCTGTTCAGCGACGCCGGCCAGTTCCAGGAATGTGGGGGCGAAATCGATGAAGCTGACAAAGTCGTCGACGGTGCGGCCGGGATTCCGGACGCCCGCCTTCCACATCACGGCCAGGGGGAGGTGGTTGGAATATTCATACTCCTGCCCTTTGATGCGGGGGAAGGGCATGCCGTTGTCGGCGGTGACGATGACCAGGGTGTTTTCCAGTTCTCCCCGCTGTTCGAGCAGGTCGAGCATGCGCTGCAGGTGATTGTCGAAGTATTCGATCTCAAAAGCGTAATCGAGCATGTCGGTGCGGGTCGTTTCGTTATCCGGCCAGAAGGAGGGAACCTTATCGACGTCGCTGATTTTTTTGCCGCCTTTGTTAATGCCCGCCTGGTATTCGTAGCGCCGGTGCGGTTCGTGGCATCCATACCAGAAGCAGAAGGGCTGATCGGCGGGCTTGTCGTTCAAGAACGCTTCGAAGTTGGCGGCGTAGTCGATTTGGGAGATTTGTTTGGCGGGAGGCTGGGTTTTGATCGAACTGTATTGCCGGCCAGTCAATTGGCGAGGCTTGCCGTCAGCGGTCAGGGCTTTGCCCGGCGCCCAGCCTTTGGCCGTGTAACCGACATGGTAATTTCGCCCGGTGAGCGTTTCGGCGTAGGTCTTGAATTTCACGGGGAAATAGGGAATGTGATTGCAGGCTTCCTCCAACTGCCAGGAATTTCTCCCCGTTAAGATGCAGGAGCGGGAGGGAGCGCATTTGGAGTTCGGAGTGTAGGCGCGCGTGAAGAGAATGCCTTCGCGCGCAACGCGATCGAATCCCGGCGTATTGATCCAGGAGCAGCCATAGGCCCCCATGTGGGGAAAGGACGCATCGTCGGCGATGCATAGAAGAATGTTGGGACGCCGGCCGGTGAATTGAGGCGTTGATATCCTGCGCCCCATGCTTGAACAGCCAACTACGGATGAAGCCGTCAATCCCGCCGCTGCGCATTTCAAAAAATCTCGTCTTTCCATGATTTTCCCCTTTTCGTAAATCAACTTGGTGGATTCCGCGGTGATTCGGCGCTGCTGCGCCTTTTGCATATTGAACCATTATCGGCGGGCGTTTGTCTATAGAATCGGCGCGCGGCGCCGTGGAGAGGGGATTTTTGTCATTTTGAAAATCTATGAGAATGCGGAAATAGGGCGGCCGTTGATACGGTAAAGATTGCGGTTGGCGGGAGATTCTCACATAATGGATTTTCGCTGTTTGAATGAGAGAAAAATCAGTGAATGCAAATTGCCGGTTGGGAGAATGCCGAAATGAAGAATGCTTCATCCATCGATATCCGTTTTGTTTTGTTTGCCACGGGGGTGACCGCCATCGGCGGCTTTTTGTTCGGGTATGACACCGCCGTGATTAACGGCGCCAATACGTATCTGAAAATTCATTTGAATTTGACGCCCGCCCAGGAAGGCGCGGTGGGCGCCAGCGCGATATTGGGCTGCATTCCCGGAGCGATGTTTGCGGGATTTCTGAGCGATCGTTTCGGGCGCAAGAAGATGCTGTTTGTCTGCGCGCTTCTTTATGCTATATCGGGCGTCTTCTCCGCGATCCCGCGCACATTTGAACAATTTCTCGCCGCGCGCTTCATAAGCGGGCTGGGCATCGGCGCGTCGTCGTTGATCTGCCCGATTTACATTGCGGAGATTGCGCCGGAGAAGTGGCGCGGGCGTCTCGGATCTTTGTTTCAGTTGGGGATCGTGACCGGCATTTTCCTGACGATGTTTATCAATAAAACCATTCAGAGTTTCGGCGACGAGGCATGGAACGCGGCCTGGGGATGGCGCTGGATGATGGGCATGGAAGTGGCGCCCGCGTTGATTTTTATAGCGATGCTGTTCACCGTGCCTGAAAGTCCTCGATGGCTGACCCAGAAGGGGCGCGAATCCGAAGCCAAAGACATTCTGGGAAAGGTGGGAGGCGCGGCGCACGCCGAGCGGGAGTTAACCGCCATTCAATCGGCGCTCAGCCAGGAGGAAGGTCGATTCGTTGAACTGTTCAGCCGATTTTATTTCAAACCGCTGCTGATCGCCGTGTGCATGATGGCTTTTTCTCAATTTTGCGGCATCAACGCCATCATGTATTACTCGACCAAGATTTTCGAATCCGCCGGAGCGGTGAAGGACGCGGCGTTCGCCTCGACGGTGTGGGTGGGGCTCATCAATCTGCTGTTTACGTTTGTCGCGATTGCGTTTGTGGATAAGCTCGGGCGCAAGCCGCTTCTCTTGATTGGAACCGCGATCCAGACCTTGGCGCTGAGCATGGTGGGATGGATGTTTTATACGCAGCAAAGCGGCGTCGCGCTGCTGGTTTGCGTGATTGTGTTCATCGCCGCTTTCGCTATGGCGATGGGGCCGATTCCATGGATTTTATGTTCGGAAATTTTCCCCAATAAAATTCGCGGGCGCGCCATGTCCGCCGCGACGTTTACGATCTGGTTTTCGTGCTACATTGTGGCGCAGACTTTTCCTATGCTTAACGACAGCCCGGCGGTGGGGCCGGCTGTTACGTTCTGGATTTACGGATGCGTCAGCCTGATTTCCTTTTTCTTCGTCCTGTTCGTCGTTCCCGAAACCAAGGGGAGAACCTTGGAAGAGATCGAAGCCTCGTGGAAAACGGCGTGATCTCACTGGATTTCATTGCTCGTTGGTTAGGAAGATATTATTGATGGCGGCCCTGGCGGCGGCGTTCGGCGTCTTCCTTCATCCACTGGCGCATTAACTCGGGGCTGTCCATCACGGGAAAGTCATTCAACGATTTCCAGTTGAATTCTTCGTCGTAAGGATCCAAGGCTTTCTGAGGATCGAAGATTTTCCTGTTGACATCGACCGCTTGATAGGGGGAAAAGTCCGGGGTCGCTTGAAAGAGGTCGGAGAGATCGCTGGCCATGGCGTCGTACTGGTTGATATAGGGAATTCCCAAAACGAGATTGATGGTTTTCAAGATCGAGGGAATCGAGACGTGCACATGAGAGACATGGCCGAATCGAGCGTAGGGGCTGACGACCAGACAGATGCTGCGATGGTGGTCGACATGGTCGCGGCCGTTCTGGGCGTCGTCCTCGGTGATAAAAATGGCCATCTCTTTCCAGTAGGGGGTGTGGCTCAGGCGTTCGATGACGCGGCCCAACGCCAGATCGTTGTCGGCCATGTAGGATTCTCGATAAGGGTAGCCGTCGTCCGGGCGCTCGCCTGCTCCATGATCGTTGGGCAGGGACATGGTAATCACCCGGGGAAACGGCTCTTTACCGGAAAGCCAGCGTTCTTCGAAATCTTTTTCGAACATATCCACGCGAAACTGGTCGGGGATGTTGGTGTTGTAGGTCGCGAAGCGCAGAGAGGTGCGATCGAACAGAGGCGCGGGGATGGGATAATTGATCGGAAACCGTACGCCGGTGAATTTATACGCATCGCCGCCTTTTTCCGCATTTAAGGGGAATTCGAAGCCCAGCCCGAAGTTGAAGAAGGAAACGCCGTGCCGGTCGTAATGATCCCAAAGAGAGCCGGATTCGATGTAGTCTTCCGGAATCAAAGCGGCGTTTGATCCCGTGACGGCGCGCCGGCCGGGGGCGGTAGTGAAGACTTTCGCCGTTCGCTTGCCGCCGTAGGAGGCGGTGGTGCTGGTCTCGCAGAACACGCCCGGATAGACGCCCTGCAGCCATCGATGACCGTCGGCGGAGTGATCGGAGTCGCAGTAAAAGTTATCCGAGCAGGCGAAGCGCCGGGCGAGAATCTGATGGTTGGGCATGACGTTTACATGCTCAACGATATCGCCTTCGCGGGTTGAGGAGCGAACCGTTTCATCCAGGCCGAAATCGGTCAGGGTCGGCTCGCCCCGGCTGTTTTCCAACTCTCCATACACTTGGTCGTAGGTGCGGTTTTCTTTGGCGATAAAGACGAGGTATTTAATGGGCGATTCGTACGCGCTGGGATAAGGCGGGATGGGATTTTTCTCGTCGGAATCCCAAGGACGCGAAAAACCGATATGCACATTGTTGTTGATCACTTGGGCGGTTTCGGAGGGCAAATTGCTGCCGGGCGGGATTTCGAAAATGGAGACGGTTCCGCGCATCAGGTTTCCTATGCCCCTGCGCCCGCCCAGATCGACTCCCGGGCCGCCGTTGGGGCCTGCGCCGAATCCCTTGGCGTTGGCTACGGCTAGATATTGTCCGTCCGGAGAGAGCGCGACTTTGCTGGGGAACCATCCCACGGGGATGTGCCCTAGGATTTTATGCGATTTCGCGTCGATCACTCCCACTGCGTTGATGCCCGATTCGGCGACATAAAGGCGTGATCCGTCCGGCGAAAGCGCCAGTCCGAAGGGGATGACGCCCCGCAATCGATCCAGCGGCTCCGGCAGGATAAGGCGGATTTCGTTGACGATCTCATCTTTTTCGACGCTGATGACCGTGATGGAATCGTTTGTACCGTTGGAGACATAGACGTATTTGCTGCCGCATACGATGGCATTGGGCGAAGAGCCGCCCAGGGCGGGAATTCCCTCCACTTTTTCGCCGACCAAGACGCCGGTCTTGATGCGGGCGGCAATTTGGCCTTGATCTTTCTCGGACAGATCAATGGCATAGACGGAAACCGCTTTGGGATCGTTGGGATCGCCCAATCCCGGCGCGAAAAGCCCGTCCACCGTGGCGCCGTGAATCATTTCGTCGGACAGGTAAGGGAAGGGGGCGAAGGAGAGGGTGGTCTCGTCGAAGCGGTTGGGATCGAAGCCTTCGATGACGCTGTATTCGAACAGCCCGATGTTGGCGACGTAAAGTTTTTTTCCGTCCGGCGTGATGTTGACGCCGAAGGGATAGCGTCCCACCGGGATGACATCCACAATCGCGCGGTTTTCGACATCGATGGATACGACGCGGAAGTTCATTTGATCGACGACATAGAGCCTCGATCCATCCGGCGAAAGAACCATGGCGCCGGTGTAGCTGTCTTCCCATAAACGCCCGCGAAACTCGGCGTTGAGTTCGATTGTTTCCAGTCGCTTGCGTTCCTGGACATCCCAGATCATGACAGTTCCATCGTCGCCGCCGGAAGCGTACAGAATTCGATTATTCGTGTGGGGGGCAAAGGCGATTCCCATGAAGCAGGCGTTCAATATTCCCTCGTCGGTATGGACGCCTTCGGGGATTTGCGTGAGCGCGGGTTGATTGGAAAACGGTTCGTGCAGAATCGATAAAGAGAACGGATCGACGCCGCTGTTGACCGTCGCCAGGACTCGTCCGTCGGAGGAGAGCGCCATGCCGTAAGGATGGGGCTCGATGAGAATCTGCGAGCCGCGCGGGGTCAGCAGGCGTCCGTTGGGGATCACGGTAACGCCGTCCGGCTGGATGCTGCAGTAAAGCGTTCCCGAGGGAGCGGAAAAGACTTTATCGGCGAAGGGATTGCCGGCGAGGGGATTGCCGGCGGCGTGTCCCATGGAAATCGCCGCGAAGAGAACGGCGGCTAGAATCTGAATGATTAAATATCGAAACATAGTATTCGATCCTTTATGAATTTTTGATGTGTTTTATCCATGCCGCGGCGATGCGCAGCGGCTCGGCTTCATGCGTGAATCCGAATATTATTAAACGCTGCGATTGTTACATTTTAATAAGGCTTCGTAAAGTTAAAAACAAAAAGTAAAAAACGATGAGGGCGCAGCGTATCGCCGCGCCCTCGATCGAATGGAAATCATTCAGGGTAATCGGTTATCTGCGATCTCTCATCACGGCGCGCTCAAATTCACGACCGACTGATAGACGTTGTCGTTTCTCCAATGCAGGTAATGCACGCCGTCGGTGATGCGCGACGTTCCCTGCAGATGGAAGCGATAGGCGCAGGTCTGCCAATCGACCACCTCTCCGCTTGAATTGCGAGGCAGGAGAGACGGCAGCGTATGATTCATCCATCCCTGCCAGACCGGCGGCGATCCGTCGTTGGATCCGACATACTGATCGTAGATGAACCGGCCGCCGTATCGATTGTTGCCCCAATAGGCGGTCAAGTGGAAATTGCGCATGAAGCCTTCGGGGTGCCATGCTGTGATGGTGAAGATCAAGCCCGAATCGCCGTCGTGGGGGAAGACGATTTTTTCGCACTCGAGAATCGGCGATCCATCCGAGTAAGTGATCTCGTCGATGTGAATTTCGGGTGGATGGTTGTTGATTCGAAGGGTGAAGCTATCCAGCTCATTGTCCGGCAGGATGACTTCTTGAAGCGTGTCCGGAGCGATGAGCCGATAGGCTTTGACCGACAATGTGTATTTGCCGATCAATCCCGTCGTGTTCCAGATGTGGCGCAGGTCGGTGAACGTCCAATATCCCTCTTTGTTCAAGAGATAGACGTTGTCGACGCCGCCGACGGTTTGCGGCCCCATTTGAATGCGCGTGGTGGTTACCGTTCCATCCGGATTGATGGTGTATTTATATTTTGCGAGAGGATCGGTCAGTGGCGTTGTTTCGGACGTTCCTTCCGGTGTCGCCATGATTTGATAGTAATCGACGTCGTCGGCGTCGCTGAAGAGGCCTCGAATCCACAGCACGCCGCCAAAGGCCGCGTCGGTGAATTTGGGGATGCTCAAATCATTGGCGGTTTCGTCGGAAACCTGAAGCAGGCCGTGCGAAGGATCGAGCGGATCGTCGACAATTTCCGTGATGGGGATTTTGCCGACGCTGGTGAAGACGAATCCGCTTGCCGTGTGGGTCGGCGCGGTCATTTCCAGGCGCATGCCGCCGTAGGCGCCCATATCGTTGCGCGTGCCGTCGTTGTCGTTGCAGGCGGGATCGGGATCGCCGGCGTCAATGCAGGGCGACGACAAATCGAGATAGAAAAATCCTGCGACGGGATCGATGAATTGGGGATCTTCGGAAATCGCGCCGACGCCGCCCGTCGTTTCATTCCAGGAAGAGCCGTCATGATAGGCGTACAGCGAGCCGCCGCCGGTTACATTCGCGACGCCGTAAACATCGTTATAGGAGACAATCGCCGAGGCGGGCGCGCTCCACAAAATTCCGCCGACCGGCTGTTCGTTGCCGCGCATGACGATGTTGTTTTTGATCAGAGGCGATACCGGCCCGATGTTCAGAGCGGCGAATGAAATGGCCGCATAATAGCGGTAATTGTAAATGGTGTTGTTGATGATCTGCGGTTCGCTATATCCCTGCCCGCGGATGCCCATGCCGCCGACGTTGTGAATGAGATTGTTGCGAATCTCGGGCGAGGAATCGTCCAAGCGAATGCCGTCTCCGCCAAGAGAAGAAATGTCAATATTGGTAATGACGTTTTCGCGTATGGTGAGATCCGACGAAGAACAGTAAATTCCGGTTGCCGCATTCGTGACTGTGAAGCCGGCGAACAGGGCGCCGGCGCCGACATTCGAGCAATACACGCCTGTTCCCGTCCCGCCCGAATCGATGACCGTATCTTCGGCGCCCGAACCGATGACGCTGACGCC
>JAFGTC010000148.1 GCA_016934335.1 Candidatus Omnitrophota bacterium
AGGATGACCGGGATGGGGGCGGAGAAAATTTACGGGCCTGTTTTGATGATATCGCCATGCGATTCCAATCCGTTGGAGGGATCGTAACAGATGAGAAGCCTATCCTCCATTCGATCCAATCGTCTCGATTCGACGAGATCCCGCAGGATCTTTTTATGATCGTCATCCAAAGTGTAAAGCGTGAAATAAGAGCCGTTATCGAATGCCTGGTCCGGCCCGATGCTGAAGAGATAATATTCGTTCGGAGAAAACTTTCGGAAAAATTCGATGCCGAAGCTTCCCCGGTTGTGATATTCGTAATGATATCGTTTTCCGAATACGTCGAAGGGAAGTTCCTGCAGGAAGTCAATGCGCGAATCGAGGCCGCGCAGTTTCCATTCGGTCTGCATTTTCTCAGGCTGCACTTTGAATTCTTCTAATTGAGCCTGATATTGTTCGTCGACCCAATGCGGTTCTTTTTCTCCCAGACGGGGCGGGTGGAAGGCGTTAGTCAGTTCTTTGTGCGAGAATTCTTCAGACTCTTTAGAATTGTCTTTGTAGAGATTCTCCTTGAGATAAGCGTCTTCGTCGAAGCCGCTTATCGGATAACAGAAGGGATAGGCGTTGTATTCGACGAAATAGAGTTCCAGCGCATTGGATAAGATCCGCAAATCGTTGTGCGCGGCGGAAATTTTCGATTTGATCTGTGCGTCGCCGAAATTATACATCGCGATCGAAGCGATGATGCCGATCACCGCGACGACGACTAATATTTCCACCAAGGTAAAACCATTCGTTCTTGTTGACACAATAGTCTCCGAATGGATCTTTTAGTGAAGACAATAGTATTTCAGGAAGACGGTTGTCAACTCTGTGAGGGATTCATAGGCTAAAGGATAGTGGGTTATAATTCTGAACCTGGATGGCCGGGATGGAACAGGATGGTTGGGATGGGGGATAGTGGGGAGGGGGTAATAACAAACCGGGAGGCAGTTTGGGCGGGCTCCCGGTTTGGTGAGAAGTTTTTTTTGTAACGCGTACAAGAATTTATCGGCGATCGTACTTCGTTTAAGCGGCGTTTTCTCGATCCCACACGATGTGGCCGCGTTTGATGGTCATGTTGACGTGCAGGTCGGGATCCATAATGGCCAGATCGGCGTCTTTGCCGACGGCGAGAATGCCGCGGCGGTATTTCCATTGGAGGACGCGGGCGGCGTTGAGGCTGGCCATCTGGGCGGCCTGTTCGAGGCTGGCGCCGCCTAATTTGACCATGGTGCGCACCGCCTTGCCCATGTTGAGAGTGCTGCCGGCGAGGGTTTCGGGGCAGTTGGAGATATAGGCGCGCCCCTGCCGGACTTCGATTTCGTGGCTGCTGAACAGGTATTTGCCTTCGGGCTGGCCGGCGGCGCGGATGGCGTCGGTGACTAGCAGGATTTTGTCGTGGGTTTTGACCTTCATCAACAGTTTGAGCACCGCGGGATGAACATGAAGGGCGTCGGCGATGACTTCGACGAAGAGTTCGTCGCGCAGCAGCGTACCGGTGAGGACGCCCGGTTTGCGATGGTGGATGGAGGGCATGGCGTTAAAAATGTGGGTGACGCCTTCCATCCCGTTGTCGATGGCTTCGGCGAGTTCTTCATAAGGGGCTTTGGAGTGTCCGATGGAGAGATAGATGGGGTAGATGCGGCCGTTGTTGGGGGCGGTCACTTTGCGCTTGCCCAGGGCGGCGACGCGGAGGACGTCCATGGCGCCCGGGATTTCGGGGGCGATGGTCATGACGCGCACCCAGGAGCCGCCGGCGTCGATGATTTTGTGATAATTTTCGACAGTGGCGGGCCACATCCATTCCGGGTTGATGGCGCCGTGCATTTCGGGGTTGAGAAACGGCCCTTCAGCGTGGATGCCTTCGATGATGCGATGGAGGGGGGCGGATTCGCAGTATTCGCGAATCTGTTTGATTTTGTTGAGAAACGGCTCCTCGGGCTGGGGATAGATAGTGGCTATCAACGAGGTGGTGCCGTAGCGGCTGTGAAAGCTGGAGATCTTATCCAGAGCGTGAGGAGAGTCGTCGCAGAAATCATAGCCATATCCTCCGTGGACGTGTAAATCGATAAAGCCCGGAAGAACGTAATTCCCTTTGAGATCGATTTGACGAATGCCGGCCGGGATGCTGACGTCTTCCGGCTTGCCCATTTGAGCGATTTGACCGCCCGATAAAACCAAGGTGATGTTTTCTTCTCGACGAAACGGTGTAATAGCGGTTGCTCGCAGCAACGCAAGGGGCTCGCCTGCGCCTTCCATGATGTCGTGTGGCTCCTTATGTGATGTGGTTGATGTAGTCATTATATTTAAAAGCTTACTTGGCGGCGCGAAGCGGTCAAGGAATCAACACTTTAAAACAATCGATTCAGCATTCGACGGCTTTGATTTTCGACCTCCAGCCGATATCCGGCGGGAAATTGGACGCGATAGGAGATGGATTGATCGTCCCGCCGCCATTCGAGCGAAAGTTCGCCGCCGGGCAGGGGGATGCGCCCCTGGCACCATTCAAGGTCAAGATCGGTGAAGCGTAGGCGGATTATTTTCTGGACGGGATCGATTTGGCGGACGCCCAGGACGTCGCGATAGAGGACGTGGACGACATGGGAGGCGAAGCCGTGGTTGCAGCTGGCGTAGGCGCCGTCGTTTTCCCAAAGGGTGCCGGTGCGGTCGGCCATGTAGAGCAGGTAGGCGATGGATTCGTCCAAGATCTGCTGGCAGCGGCCGCTGCGGGAGAGGATTTCCATGCGCAGGACGTTGCCGATAAAGGAATTGGCGAAGTGCACTTCGGGATGGGCTTTGGTTTCTTTGCGTTGGGGGCCGAAGTCGTCGCACAGTTTTTTCCAGAGATCGGGATGGGATTGGGGATCGGCGACGCCGAAAAAGAAGGCGAAGTATTGGCAGACTTCGCTGCGGTTGCGGGTGACTTCGAGGCGGCCGTCTTTGCGCACGGCGTTATCGGCGAAGAATTCTCCATCGAAGGACTGGCGGCGGATCACGTCGCGGATTCGGGCGGCCTGTTCGGCGAGATCGCGGCGGTCGTAGAGCCGGCCGGCGGCGTCCAGCACGGCGGCATAGAGCATATTGGAGGGATAATTGACATCCTGGACGAATTGGTTGGCGGCCGACCATTCGATAAAGACCCAACTTTCCAGTTTTTCCAACAGGCCGTCCTGGTTGAGGAAGGGTTTGAAATACTCGAGCAGGCGCATGACTTTGGGTTCGAGGGCGTCGATCATCGCGCGGTCGCCGCTGCGCTGATAATATTCCTCCAATTCGACGACGAACCACATGGCCCAGTTGGGGATGAAGACGCCGTCGTAATGATCGGAGGGATAGCACATGGGGAGCATGCCCTCGGGCAAATGGGCGAATTTATCGGGCAAGAGATAATTTTCGAAGAAGTTGGCTTCGACGCGGCAGTCGCGGGAGAGGTCGAAGGCGGTGCGAGCGGTGAAGAAGCTGTCGCAGAGCCATCCGGCGCGCTCCCGGGAGGGGCAGTCCATAAAGACGTCGACGGCGTTTTGGATGAAGGTCTGGCGGCCCGCTTCAAAGAGGCGGTTCAATCTCGGATCGCCGGAGGCGAAATGGGCGGCGTCCGAATCGGGATTCACATAATCGCGCAGATAAAGGTTTTTCAGTTCGCAGGCGCCTTCCAAGACAATGGCCTTCATGTATCGGAAGGTGTAGGGTTCGAAGGCTTCAAGGTCGTATTCGCCTTGATCCAATTCGTAAAGAACGGCGTTGACGCAGCCCAATCGGCGCCAGTCGACGTCTTCATCGCTGAGGATTTCGTCGAAGGTGAGATAGAGGCGCGTTTTTTCGGAGCAGACGACTTTGGCGCCGAGGAATCCGGTCAGGTTGAGGCCGAAGTCGAAGATGGAATAGGCGTTTCGGGTGATGGAAACGGATTCGCCCCAGGAATAGGGTTGATCGATCCGGGTGGAAGTTTTGGAGGCGACTGTCTGCAGTTCGTTGGAGAGAACGAGTTCCAACTGATCTTCGGGGTAGCCGCCCAGTTGCGGCCCGATGTTGACCAGCGAGCGATCTTTCCAGAGTTGCTGAGGCTGGAGACCGGTCTGCATCTCGCCTTCGGAGACGCGGCGCACGGGGGGATGCAGATCAAAACGGGGATAGGAGACGCCGCGCGGGAGCAGTTTTTTGGGGGGCGCCGCGGCGCATTGCAGGGATTGGAGGGAGGCTTCGCCGCCGACCCGCCAGGCGTCGCTTTGGGGAGTCAGGCGGTAGGCTTCGACAAAGGGGCGTTGAAAGCTGTAGCGCTGAACTTTTTGGATGCGATGGTCTAACAAAAAGGCTTCGAATTGGGCGCCCATGCCGCCGGTGGAGGCGGCGATCCGGTCTCCAAACTGGATCTCGGCCTGGAGGAAGGCGGGCTGGTCGAGCAGATAAAAACTGTTGACGTTATAACCGGCCGCTTCGATGGCGACATAGTTGACGCCGGGCCGGACGCGGCCGGTCACGCTCCATTCGTCGACGCGATCATAGCCGTGCGGGCCGCGAGCGGGGCCGTGGCCGATGAACTCGCCGTTCAGGAACAGGCGATAGAGAGAGGAGGCGGCGAGGCGGATGACAACGGGCGAGCCTTCGGGCTGCACGTCATCGTAGACGATCAAGAGAGGCGCTCGGAAGCCGACGAAGAGGTTCATCTCGGTTTGGCGATCCTGAGGCCAAACGGGCTGGGCGGTGCGAAAAGGCTGAATTTCGCGGGACCATGCGCCGGGAAGGACGACCAGCAGGCTGAGCAGAAGAAAAATGAACCCTATGCGATTGCGTTTTGCTAGAAATTTCATGACGTCTCCCTTACTATGTAGAACAGTTGTGTATTAAGAATCCTAATCTCGAACTATTCGTTTGGGCAAGGGATTCCAATCGATCGGGAGAATCAATCATGAAATTTATTGCGGGATTTCCCAGCATCATCGCCATTCGATACGTATGCGCGGCGGCGCTTTGTGCGGCGGCGGGGGCCGAGCTTGCCGGGGCGGCGGAGGAGACGGCGGAGGCGGGGGGCATGGAAGCCTATGTTCCCTGCGAGGAGGTCACCGCAGGCCCTCAATCGCATTGGTTCAGTTATTACGATAAATTCCAG
Organism: Candidatus Omnitrophota bacterium; assembly: GCA_016934335.1. Lineage (GTDB taxonomy): Bacteria > Hinthialibacterota > Hinthialibacteria > Hinthialibacterales > Hinthialibacteraceae > JAFGTC01. The sequence continues at coordinate 5,129 of JAFGTC010000148.1, forward strand.
TTCGATCCCAGCGGCCGGTATGTGTTGGGCATGGAGATCGGATTCAACGATCGGCCGCCGGAAGCGGGGGAGGCGGTGAAGTTGGGGATGGTGGATTTACAGGACGGGAACAAGTGGATCGAATTCGGGGAGTCGCGGTCATGGGGATGGCAGCAGGGCTGCATGCTGCAATGGCTGCCGGGCGGCGATGCGGAAGTGATTTACAATACGTTGATGGACGGGCGCTACGTCTCGGTGATTCAAGACGTTTTTACGGGGGAGAAGCGGGTGCTGCCGAGGCCGATTTACAGCGTGAGCGCCGATGGGAAACGGGCGGTCGTTCCTAATTTTTCGCGGTTGAACGAAATGCGGCCCGGGTACGGGTATGAGGGGGTTCCCGATCCGTGGGCGGACGTAAATCAGCCCAAGGGAGACGGCATTTACTGCATGAATCTGGAGACCGGAGAATCGCGGCTTATCGTTTCGATCGACCGGATCGCCAATTTCCGCCGGCAGCCGTCCATGGAGGGAAGCAAGCACTATTTCAATCATCTGCTTTTCAACCAGGACGGAAGCCGTTTTATCTTTCTGCATCGCTGGCGCATTCAGCGGGATGACGGGCGGACGGGCTGGCATACGCGGATGTTCACCGTGCAGCCGGACGGGGAGAACCTGCACTGCGTGAATGAAAACAACATGGTATCGCATTTCATCTGGAAGAATCCGCGCCAGATCCTCGCCTGGGCGCGCGAGCCAGAGACGGGAGATCATTTCTATTTGTACACGGATCAAAGCGAAGAGAAGGAAATCGTCGGGGAGGAGTTTCTCAAGCGGGACGGGCATTGCACCTATTCCCCGTCAGGCGAATGGATATTGACGGATACGTATCCCGACCGGGAGCGCATGCAGAACCTGATGCTGTACCGCCCCCGCGACGGGAAGCTGGAGATGTTGGGGCGTTTTTATCTGGATAAGAAATTCACGGGGCAGACGCGCTGCGACCTGCACGGCCGCTGGAGCCGCGACGGCCGGCATGTGTGCATCGATTCGCTGCATACGGGGAAGCGGCAGATGTATTTGTTGGATGTCAGCGAGATAGTTAAGTAGAGGCGTGGAATCGGAATTGCGACTTGCGAATTACTCCATATCTACACGAAGCGCCGTTATTTGGTCATGCGCCATATCCACCGTTCTATTTTTTCGATAGAATAGGTCGGGTAAGGATTATTATCTTCACTTATCGGCTTTCATTTTTTTTCTTCTGAACGCACGCGCCTCTTGCCAATGAGAGTCGGCAGAATTATCCTATTGAATCGATAGAATTTGGGGAATTCAACATGCTGACCAAGAAAGCCAAATACGCATTGACCGCCATACTTAACCTCGCGCGCAAGCATGAAGACGCTCCGACGCGCATTTCGGAACTGGCGCAGGAGGAGAATATTCCTCAGAAGTTTTTGGAAGCGATCCTGCTGGAATTGAAGAAGCATGGATTTCTGCACAGCAAGAAAGGAAAGGGAGGGGGGTATATGCTGAGAAAATCGCCGGAGGAGATATCGATGGGGGATATCATCCGGGCGATCGACGGGCCGCTGGCGCCGGTTCCCTGCGTGAGTCAAAGCGCTTATCAGAAATGCTCGGAATGCAAGGATGAGAGGACCTGCGGGATCCGAATTACGATGAAAGACGTGCGCGATGCGATGGCGGATGTTTTGGACAACACGACGATCGCGGACGTCTTGAGGCGGGTGGAAGAGGCGGAAAAGGCGAAGCAGATCGAGCTTGTTAAAATATCATAGGCGAGACTCCCGCGGTAAAATCCCGTAGTAAAAATCATTCCTATTCAAGAAGCCGCTTCCAAGAATGACGAGGCGGGCCGCGAATTTCGCTGAGGGGGGGCGGAAGATCGCACCTATCTTATCAATCCCCTCTTATCAATCCCTGTTTTCACTCCTCGTTTTTTTTTCCAATCCTTGGCTTCCGGATATTGTTTCGATATGATTCATTGATTATCACACAGAAAACGGGTGAAGCCATGAAGCGACATTTTTTTATTATTTTGTGTTTGGGCGCGCTGGCGGGATTCTCGATGGAGCGCGCTGCGTCCGGTCAAGAGCCGGCGGCGGAGCGGCGGGCGATGAAATACGCGCCGGGAACGCCGAAAGAGGCGCTGCTGTGGCAGCAGGAAGTGCGCACGCGCATACTATCGCTGTTGAAGATGGACGACCTGATTGCGATCCGCACATCGATTGCGCTGGAACCGGCCTTGTTGAAGTCCGAGCGGCTGGATGATTTTACGCGGCAGGAGTGGGAAATCCGTTCGACGCCATCTCGAAAAGGACGCGCGATCAAAATCGCCCTGACGGTTCCGCACGGCCCCAAGCCTCCCTATCCCGCGGTGGTTTCCATTCACGGCCACGGGGGAAGCCGGAGCAGCGTTTATGATTCGAGCGGGATTTACAAGGGATTCGCGGAGGAGCTGGCGGGAAAGGGTTATGTGACGATAGCGTGCGACGGGGGGCAGCATCGAATCTACGAGCGGGGGCGAACCCTGATGGGAGAGCGCCTGTGGGATTTGATCCGCTGCGTCGATTTTCTGCATTCGCTCGCGTATGTGGACAAGGGGCGGATCGGCTGCGCGGGGCTGTCGTTGGGGGGCGAGATGGCCATGTGGCTGGGAGCCATGGATCAGCGCATTGCGGCCGTGGTGAGCGCGGGCTTTCTGACGGAAATGGATCAAATGGAGCAGAATCACTGCATGTGCTGGAAGTTCGACGGCCTGCGCGAGCTGGTCGATTTCGCCGACATCTATTCGATGATCGCGCCGAGGCCGCTGCAGTGTCAAAACGGGATTCAGGAGCCGGAGACCCAGTTTTACGTCCCGCTGGCGAAGAAGGCGTTTAGGGAGATTCAGGTCATCTACAAGGATTTCGGGATTTTGGAGAATGCGGAGTTGGATGTGCATGAAGGCGGGCATGAGATTGACTTGCCCGCCCTGCTGCAATTTTTTGAGAAAGCCCTGAAAAATCCCTGAGTTCGCGGTGGGATTTTATTGCAATTCCTTCAAGACCTGTTCAACGGCGTCCATGAGATCGTCGATCTGTTCGACGGTCGTGACGAGGGGGGGGATGATCACCAGGGTATCGCCCAGGGGGCGAAGCCAGATTCCATGCTTCCGCAGAGCGAGGCAGGCTTTTGCGCCCATTTTTTCTGCGGGGCGAAAAGGTTCACGGCCCCGGCGGCTGCGAATGATATCGATCCCCGCGGAAGGTCCGCGCTGGTGGATGTCGCCCACGAGGTCGCATTGTTCGAAGAGGGCGTCGAGGCGCTCTTCGAGGCGTTTACAGAATGGCTTGATGCGGTTGAGGACGCCGTCCGTTTCGAAAATATCCAAACTGGCCAAAGCGGCGGAGCAGCCCAACTGATTGCCGGTATAGCTGTGGCCGTGATAGAAGGCTTTGAATTCAGCGTAATCGCCGAGGAAGGCGTCATAGATTTTCTGCGCCGTGAGGGTGGCGGCGAGGGGGAGATAACCGCCGCTGATTCCCTTGGCGAGACAGAGAAAATCGGGTGAGACGCTTTCGTGTTCGCAGGCGAACATGGCGCCCGTTCGTCCGAAGCCGACGAAGACCTCGTCGCAGATCATGAGGACGTCATAGCGGGTGCAGAGTTCGCGCAGGGACGACAGGAATCCGGGGGCGGCGGTGCGAATGCCGGAGGCGCCCTGGATGAGAGGTTCGACGATCAGAGCGGCGATTTGGTTGTTGTGCTGTTTGAAGATAGATTTGACGGCGTCGAGGGAGCGTTGGGCGACCGCCTGAGGCGATTCCTGGGAGGTGTATTTCGAGAAGACGGGATAGGGCGCGCTGCAGCGTTTGAAGAGCAGCGGGCCGAAAATTCCGTGAAAGAGATCGATGCCGCCCAGGCTGACGCTGCCAATGGTGTCGCCGTGATAGGCCCCGTCGAATGTGACGAATTTCATTTTTTCGGGGCGGCCGACCTGCCGCCAGTATTGAAAGGCCATTTTGAGGGCGACTTCGTTGGCGGTGGAGCCGTTGTCGGAGTAGAAGACTTTATCCAGGCCGGGGGGCGTGAGATCGACCAGGCGCTTGGCCAGTTCGATGGAGGGGATGTTGCCCTGCCCCAGCAGGGTGGAATGCGAAATGTTGGCGGCCTGCCGGGCGATGGCTTCGGTGATTTCAGGGCGGGCGTGGCCGTGGAGATTAACCCAGAGGGAGGAGATGCCGTCGAAATAGCGATTGCCGTCGATGTCGTATAAATAAGCGCCCCGGCCGTGCGAGATGATCAGAGGGGGCTCTTGGTCGTAATCCTGCATCTGGGTGAAGGGGCGCCAGATATAGCGATGATCCCATTCTTTCCATTGTTGAATGCGTTCTATTGAATGTGGAGTATTTGATGAATTTTTTCCCATTGAATCGAGTCCTTGATGCGGTTCCATAATGTCTCGGATGTTTCGTTGTGTTCGATGTCTTCGCCCAGATAAGGGATGTTTCCCTATATGTCCACCTGCCCGACGCGCTCAATGGTTTCGATGTTGTTTTCGACGATGGCGGCGTCGGAGACTGGTTGGGGATTGGTCATAATCACGCCGGCGGGTTTGATGCCCCGGAAGCGGATGGATTCGAGAGTCAAAAGAGTGTGATTGATCGATCCCAGCCGGTTGGCGGAAACCAGGAGGACGGGAAGGCGCAAGTCGCGGGCGAAGTCGGCGACTTTATAGTAAAAGGTTAAAGGAACAAGCCACCCGCCGACGCCCTCCACCAAAAGGATGTCGTATTTTTTGGCCAAGCGATTCAGGGAATTGCGCAGGATTTCGGGATCGATGGTCTGGCGGGCCATTTGAGCGGCCAGGTGGGGGGAGGCGGGATGTTTGAAGCAGACGGGATTCAAGCGGGAGGCGGTTTCGTAAACCCCTGAGAAACGGCGGTAAACCTGAGCGTCGGTGGAGACGTATTCGCCTTGTTCAATCACGCCGCCGGAAGCGACGGGCTTAACGGGGCAGGCGTTAAGACCTTGTTTGCGCAACCCCAAAGCGAGTAAGGCGGTGACGATGGTTTTGCCGACTTCGGTGCCGGTTCCCGTAATGAAAAGTCCGTCCATGCGTTCTATCCTTGTTTGCGACTTGGATTCTACTTTGGGATCCTCGCGATCAAAGGGGCGCGGCGTTATGCCGCGCCCCTTGTGAAGTAGTTGCGATGGTTCGAGCGAGAAGAAATTCGAGCGCTCGAATTATCCGGCGAGCGGAGCGGGAAGCGCGAAGCCCATAATGATGGAGATGATCAACAGAATCACAGCGGCGCCCGAAGCGACGATCATGCTGTCTTTGATGGTTTTGCCTTCGCCGCTGGCGATCGATCCCATCCAGGCGGGAACGAAGATGGCGCCGAGCAGGCCGATGGAGAAGATGAGGCTGAAGCCGGTGCCGGCGACGGCGCCTTCAACGCGGGCGAACATCAAGCCGGCGATGGTGGGGAAGCAGGGGGCGAAAAGCAGGCCAACGACGATGACCATGATGGTGGCGGCGCTTTGTGTCGTAACATTTTTCATGGCGAAGATCACGATCGCGAGAGCGATGGCGAGGATCGCTACGAGCCACATGCCGCTGGCGCCCAGATTCAACATGCCGCCGATTACGATGGCGGCGAAGAGACGGCCGACCATGAAGGAGACGGAGAAGAAGGAGAGGACGCGGGAGGCGGTGGTTTCATCAGCGCCGACGCTGGTCATATAGGTGGTAATCCAGCCGGTCATGGAGACTTCGAGGGCGATGTAGCACACCAAAGCCAGGGCGCAGAGGATGATGGTGGGATTGGTGATCAAGGCGGCGGCGGCTTTGCCGCTGAAGTTGCCGCCGGCTTCCGGGAAGGAGGCCGCCAAAGCCAGAATCAGGGGGAGCACCAGGACGGCCGCCAGGACGGAAAGAGTTCCGCCGTACGACATCTTTTTGAAGAAATAGGCGGTTATCATAGGCGTACAGAAGGCGCCGACGCCGAAGAAGACGTTGCCCAGGTTGGCGGAGCGGCCGGAATCCTCAAACAAAATGGCCGGGTTGCCGAGCAGGACGTTGCCGGCGGTATTCATGAACATGCTGCCCACGCCCAGGAAAAGGCAGGCGCCGATGGCCAGACCGTAGTTGCCCGCCTGGCCGAACAGGAAGATGGCGGCGATGCCGGCCAGAAAGCCGAGGACGGCGACGGTTTGATAGCCGAATTGATCGCAGACGATGCCGGCGACCAGGACAAAGATCAGGTTGCTGAAGTTGTAGACGGAGAACAGTTTCCCCATTTGGGCGTCGTTGATGCCCAATTTTTCCGTCAAGCGAATCTTGACGCTGCCAAGCAAAAACATGCATAGACCGAGGCCGAAGACGCTAAAGACGGCTACTAGGGTTGCCAATACCATGGATTGTGATGGTTCCATTTTTTTACTTCCTCCTCATGAAAATTCATTTTTTCAACCGGTTTCAAGACAAGCGCGCCGGGAATCCCCATCGACGCCGTCTCGATACGATGAACGAGCCGCTTTCAGATATTCTACAAGCCGCCCGTCCATGATTGGCTATTATACGGAAACCCAACGCATTGGAATAGTGGTTCAAGACATAAGCAAGAAATAAAATACATCGAATCAGTCGAGTAGGGAGGGCGGGGGGGCGCCGATCTCGGGGGGAAGCGCGGTTTATTCCGGGGCGGAGGGGGAGAGGAAATGGAGGGCTTCGTTTTGGGTATGGAAGGTGTTCAAGAGCCGCCGCCAGCTGGTGGATTGTAATTTTTTCAGATTATAGGGGCTGAATTCGGCGAGGGCGATGCGCCCGCCGGCGCGGCAGAACACGCGGATGGGCAGGGACAGCCGCTCCAGACAGTCGGAGGAGATGCGGCGGAGCCGGCCGCCCAGGAGCAGAATGCGCCGGCCGCCCCGGCGCCGGAGGGAGGAAATGGTTCGGGCGAGTTCTTCGACGGCCCCGGGATCCAGATCGTCGTGGAGTTGGACGATGTCGACGCTTCGGATGCGGGAACAAGAGAGATTGGACATTGGACGCTCCCAAGATGCATAACGCTCTAACGATGATGGCGATGACTCAGCCGCCTTTGGCAAAAATCCAATGAAGGCTACATTACGAGAGGTTTTCGAATCTGACAATGCCGAGGAAATGATTTATTATTCTTTATGGGGAAGAGCATCGAGAGATTCAATTTGAGGTTGAATGTTGTATCATCGATTCAATTCTCTGGTAATTATCGCCGCCTTTGATTAAAATGCGAAGAGTCAAAACCTTGTTGAGAAGCCTGAAAAGAATCCTGTAGATAGAAGGAGTAGTTGAACTCATGATTTTGCGACGAATGTCTGGATATTCCGCCATCGTTTTTCTGCTGGCCGCCGGTATGCTGGGGATGGTCGGCTGCGCCAACGACTCTTATTTGAAGCGATCGGTGAAGGGGCCGCAGATTTTTGACAGTTTAAGGAATGGCGTGAGCGCGGGAGCGGTCGAGGGCGGCCAATTCACCAAAGAAGGCTGGCAGCCCGGCCCGGACGGCTTCATCCGCTACGAACTGCCTCCCATGCCGCAGGGGATGATTTCGATGGACGTGACGGGGCTGTCGCGAACGGCGCCGGACGCGATTCTCTTCACCCTGTTCGAGGATGTTTCCATGAAATATGTGGATCCTTTTATAACGAAGAATCCATTTCTGGTTACATTGACGGCGAAGAATTTCCAGAAGGCCCCCGATTCTCCATTTGATTTATTGTGGACGATCAAGAATTTCCCGGCGGGAACCGAGGAAGAGAACAGGTATATCGACGGAATACCGGAGGGCGTCGCCGGATATGAGAGGACGCTGGCCTCGTCGCCTATGCCGATTTTCCCCGACAAAACGTACCGGGTGCAGGTTGTTTGGGAATACGGCAAAGCGAAGTTGGTCGTGAACGGGGAAGTTCTGGCGGAGCATGACTACCAGCCGTCGATTTTCGGTGCGGATTCGCTCATTTTGATCGTGGGCAAGAGTCCGCTGGCGGATTCGTTCGGCGCGGCGAATGCGATCATAACGGACGTCTGGGCGTCTTATCCATCGATCTATCGCGGAGGAAAGAAGTAGATCGGAGCGGATTAGAAGCCTATGCAATGAGGAAGAAATGATAAACCGGGAGAGACGCTTTCCCGGTTTTCCTTCGGGAGAGGGCCAGTGTTCGAACGATTGTTTCATTTATCCGAAAATCAAACGACTATTCGGCAGGAGTTGGTGGGTGGATGTACGACGTTTTTGAGTATGTCGTACATTATTTTTGTGCAGCCGGTGCTGCTGTCGGATCCCAACGGAGCGGGGATGGACATGGGCGCGGTGATGACGGCGACCTGTCTTTCGTCGGCGCTGGCCACGTTTTTGATGGCGTTTCTGGCGAATTATCCCATATCGCTGGCCCCGGCGATGGGGCATAACGCGTTTTTCTCGTATGTGGTGTGCCGGGGAATGGGCGTGCCGTGGGAAACGGCGTTGGGGGCGGTTTTTGTGTCGGGCGTGTTGTTTTTGATCTTGAGCACGATAGGATTTCGCGAAAAGATCATGAAGAGCATTCCCGATTCGCTGAAGTTCGGCATTGCGGTGGGCATCGGGCTGATGATATCGCTGCTGGGCTTCGAGTGGGCCGGG
>JAFGTC010000149.1 GCA_016934335.1 Candidatus Omnitrophota bacterium
GACATATTTACTCCCCAAATTCAGCCTATCCGCCTGTCTTTAAAGAACTTAGGAATTTTCTCCCCGATCAAAGTTGCTTAAGTTCCGTTCTAAAGAGTTCTCCATGATGGCGTCCACGGCTTTGCATAGGGATTCGAGCGCGGTGCCGACCGGTTCATAGACATAGCAGTTTCCGATCTGTTTGGTCCTGAGATGCCCTTTATTCACCAATCGGCGAAGGAATGTTTTGGTTGTGGCGGGAACCCAGCCGTATTTCTCCTGAGTGATTTGATACACGTCCCGCGCCGCGCATGATTGGAGTTCCCACACAACCCGCATCACCTTCCATTCCGACGCACTGATGTCATTGGGTTCTTTCGTTGCCATCAAATCCTCCATAAAATGCACATGTTTACGTAAACGATTCCAAATGTACACATAAAAGCACGCATGTCAATAGGTTTTTTAGGGTTTTTTTGAAACTAAAATAAATCGATTTGTGAGAGGGTTATTGGATTATATCGCATTTACCATAGCCGGGGTGCGTGATCAAGAAAAATCGGTCGGATGGCGCCAAAAGCCAAAACCTACACCTTAAATAAATCTAAATTTCTCAAAAAATCCTCTCTAAAACAATATTCCCGGTTGACACAACCACTTTCATTTGTTACCTTGTAATTAATCGTCCCCAGTGGGTGATAAGTCGCCTGCTGGCCCCCCTAGGACTACGGACCTAGGGGCTATTTATTTATGAATAAATCAGTCAACTTCATTATCGATGGATTCAACCTCTATCATTCCGTCTGCAAAGCGGAAAAAGTACATCATATCCCCACAAAATGGCTTAATATTAAAACCCTCTGCGAATCATACCTATCTAAAATCGGAAATGCCTTCAACGTGAAACCCGTGCTCAAAAACATCTACTATTTCTCCGCTTACGCTGAACATATGGAAATTTCCAAACCTGATTGCACCAACCGACATTACCAATTCATTCAATGCCTCGAAAATACCGGCATCATCACAACCATGGGGCAATTTTAAAAAAAAGAAATACATTGCCCTAACTTCAAAAATAATGAATCCCATTGCACTTCCTGCCATGGAAATTTCATAAAACACGAAGAAAAAGAAACTGACGTCGCTCTCTCTATCAAATTAATCGAACTCTTCATCACTCATGAATGCGATATTGCCGCTATTATGACCGGCGATACCGATATCGCACCCGCCGTCAAAACCACCAAAAAACTCTTCCCTCATAGCCAAATTCTCTTCATCTTCCCCGCTTTCCGTAAAAATAAATCCCTCCTAAAACTCTGCCCTCATTCTTTTGCAATCAATTCTCAACAATATGCTAAACACCAATTCCCAAATCCCTATACCCTCAAAAACGGAAAAATCATCCATAAACCAGACTCCTGGTAAATTAATTAACTCCTCATACAATCCCCCAATCAACAAAATGTAGTAACGATAAAACCCCCCGCTAACATGTGGCACAATGTTGTTGTTGCCGCCGATTTTGGGAGTACCCATTTGTACGAAAAGTGGACCATTCGGGCGAGGGGGTTAATACTATATATTGCGCTTGCGAAGGCCGGGGGGCGTGATCAAGAAAAATCGGTCGGATGGCGCCAAAAGCATGCTTTCCTTCAGAAGGCCTTGTCGCCTTCCATCCATCTAAATTGGCAAAAAATCTATCCGTCAGGTTAATTCTCGGTTACTTTTCGATTTTAGGGATAAGCCGCATGCTGATTAAGTCTTTCATCTTCAGTACATTAACAGCCTAGAAGTGAATGGATTGCAGATACTTGGTGAGGATCAAGCGGTTGCCGGACGTTGGTTCGTGGATGTAGCGGACTTCATCCATGAAGGTTTTAACGATGTGCGGGCCGCACTCTTTGATTCGAGTGCGATCCGTCTTTTCGTGCAAGGGAGCGGCGTTTTCGTATTCCTGCTGCAGGTTTTTGCCGGCGTCGAAAATCGACAAGCGCAGGCAGCGCCGGCGAATGGAAATCTCCAGGCGAATCTTGGCTTCAGAGGAGCGCAGCGGATTCTCCAAGACGGATTTGATGGAATTGGCGCAGGCTTCATCGACGGCGATTTCCAGCTGCAGCGCCTCCCTGTCGGACAACCCTAGATCGATGGAAAGAGAATTGACGACGCGCCGAATCATCGCGAGATTGGCTAACCGCGGAGTAATCTCGATCGAAAAATCCGGTTGATTCTTCTCGGAAGCGCTCATGGCCGTCCCTCTCTTGCCTATCACTTAATGCCCATCGGATGTTTTCTCCAACGCCAGCAAGGTGACGTCATCGTCGAATTTCGAAGAGCCCGTCCAATCGGACAGGCTGCGAAGCACGGATTGAACGGATTGATCCAGCGGAGACGAAGCGGCGCCGAGCATCACCTGCTCGAATTTATCGTATCCGAACTCTTGCTTGTCTTTCATGGCCTCCGTGATTCCATCCGAGAAAAGAACAAAGCGATCCCCGGGCGCCAGTTGGATTTTTTTGGTTTGGAGATAGGAGTCGTTGTAAGGCAGGTTGCTGATGAAGATCCCTTCCGGCTCGTGCAGATAGCATGCTCTGGCGCCGTGATCCTGGATCCATAAGGGTGGAACATGCCCCGCCCGAATCCAGGTGACGCTGGATTCCTCGGTATCCAGAATGGCGTAGAGCAGCGTGCAGAATTTGGTGTTGTCGCCGGGGAAGCGCCGGTTGAGTTTATGGATGACTTTTTTGGGATCGAGCAATTCATCGGAGGCTTTCAAAGAGACATTGTTGCCCTTCATGCTGCTGATGGTGATGGAAGTCTGATCGATCATACGAGTCAGCGAGACGGAAAGGAGGGCGGCGGCGACGCCGTGGCCGGATACATCGAGGACGTAAAAAGCCCAGCGTTTTTCGTCGAGGCGAATGATATTGAGGATGTCGCCTCCGACATACTCCGACGGTTCGAACAGCCAGGAGAAGCGAAAGCCGGGAATTCTCGGGGGGGAATCGGGAATGAAGCGCCGTTGGACTTTGGCGGCGGCCATCAAGTCGTGACGCATTCGCTCGTTGGCGTTTTCCAGTTCGTCCTCGGCCTGCTTCCGCTTGGTGATGTCCCAAAAAACGCCTTGAATGCCGATAATCGAGCCGTTGGCGTCGTGGATCGGGGTTTTGATGACGTGGACGTATTTGGTTTCATGGAAGGAGACCTTGTTTTCTTCGACGTCATCGAACGTGCGGTTTTCTTCGATCACCCGCTGGTCGTCTTCGCGATATTTGCGCGCCAGTTCTCTCGGATAAAAATCGAAATCGTTTTTGCCGATGATCTCTTCGATCGGTTTTTCCAGCATACGGCAAAACAGTTGATTGACGAACGTGAATCGCCCATCCAAATCCTTGCAGAAAATGCACTGCGGGATATTTTCGACCAGGGAATAGTAGAACGCTCCGGTATCCTGCAGTTTGAGCTGCTTTTGGAGGTTCTGAATGTATTCCTGATTTTGGGCTTGATTTTTTTCCAGATCGCTTTCGGGCATCATCCTCACCGACTTATCTCATCAGGCGGGCGGATAAGCGGAAATCTTGGAAGAGGCAAGGATTTTGGACTCCGCCCGCTTATGAAGGACAGATTTGCTTCCTTCTCTCTATTATAGTGAAAAACGGCGGAGAATTAAGATTGTTTTTTTCTTAAATTTTTTTTAAAATTACTTCTCGTATATTGTTTCTCGAATATTTTTTCTTAAAAAAAGAAAAGATATTCGGCGGCGCGCCTACTCATCCCCGGATGAAAGCGACAAAAGAAAGGGGCCCGCCTGCTCTTTGAGAAAATTGTAGGCTTCCTCCAGATATTGGGAAGCGCCGTTCAAATCGACGAGGGGATCGAAAAACTGGGCGCTGTTTTCCAAAAAGAACATTTTTAAATCGCGATAGTAGGGTTCGATGCGGATTTGAAAGGTGGAGCGCATTTGTTGGTTGGGGGGGAACACCAGACGGAAGCCCATGCCGGATATGGGCCGTTTAAAGAAGTTGAAATGCTGCGAGGCCTGGCCCACCATGGTGCGCTGAAAATAATCCACGGTGGTTTCCTGCCCGCGGTGAGGCATCAGCAGCCGCACCAGCACCTTGTTGTGCAGCAGGACGGGAATATGCAGAATTTCCCGCAGCGAGGCCAGCAGTTGCTGAACGTCTTCGCAGAAAGTGGAAAAGAGGCGCTGGGTGTATTCGTCGCGGTAGATGAAGCGATCATTGGTCAAAGTGAGATGACGATTATTGCCCTCGGCCAGTCGGGCGCCCTGGCCTTCTCCGAGTTGGCGGAATTCGGTGAACCGGCAGGGCTCGGCCAGCCGGTTGTAGAGGTCGCGCAGGGCCGTCGAAGGCAGGGCCATGGGAGGATACAAAGCCTCGAGTCCAAACGTCAATGGAATATAATCCGTCATGATTTCCTGCTCCATGGGGAATTACCTATTTCTCACTGAATTGTGCGCCGATCTTGTCGCTTTCATGGCTAAAAAAACTCTTTTCAAACCATACGACGCTCACGAAAGAGATTCGCTTTCTTACAATCTATCATTCCATATACATTACTGTGCGAGAGGCGAATTTCCAAGACATCGGACGCATTCGTTAAACCGGGAAACGGCCGCAGGGACGTTTGAATCCTGACGGGCCTTGGCATGCGCCGATTTCTGAACATTCGATATTCGCGGGGATTTACGGATTCAGGACGGGCGATTCGATCTGGTGGAGCGCCTCGTTCATGCTGCCGGTGCGATAACCGGTTAAATCCATCGATACGTAACGATAGCCGATCGTCCGGAGGCGCTCGACGATCTCTTCGCGATGATCGAGAAGTTTCTGCATCTCGTCCGAGGGAACTTCGATGCGGGCCAGGTTGTCGTGGTGACGAACGCGGAACTGGCGGAAATGATGTTCGCGCAGGACTTGTTCGGCGCGATCGACCATCTCCAATTTTTCTTTGCTGATTTCTTCTCCGTAAGGGAAACGGGAGGAGAGGCAGGCGAACGAGGGCTTATCCCAGGTGGGGAGGTTCAAGCGCTTGGATAGCGTTCGGATGTCGTCTTTGGTCAATTCCGCTTCGACCATGGGGCTGCGCGCGCCGCTTTCGGAGGCGGCCTGCTGGCCGGGGCGATAGTCGCCCAGGTCGTCGAAATTGGTCCCCAGCGCGATGGTTTGGAAGCCGCGCTCCCGGGCGATGCGCTGCAATTGGGAGAGGATTTCTTTTTTGCAGTGGTAGCATCGATCCGGCGCATTTTTCCGGTAGTCGGGATTGTCGAGTTCGAAGGTGTTAATCGTGATGAAATGAAGGCCGAGACGGCGCGCAAATTCCGCCGCTTCTTCGCGTTCATGCCGGGGATAGCTTTCGCTGAGAGCGGCGACGCACAGAGCCTTGTCGCCCAGCGCGTCCGTGGCGACCTTGGCCAGGAAGGTGCTGTCCACGCCGCCGGAATATCCGATGATGACGCTCTCCATCCCGGCGAGGATTTGTTGTAGTTTTTCGTATTTCTGGTCAATGGATTTCATGGATTCGTCTCGTGTTTTTATCATTTGGATGGCGGGCGGCGATTTGGTATGAGCATTACCAAGGTTGGGTGGGTTTGGTGAGATACGCTTTGATGTGAGCCCTACCAGGGTTGGGTTCGAATGGTGGGCTACGCTTTGATTTGAGCCCTACCAGGGTTGGATTCGAATGGTGGGCTACGCTGCGCTTTTAGCCCACCCTACCAAACTTTGAGCCTACACCACCAAGTTGTTTTATACCTATTCCGCCTGCTAGTTTGCTTTTTGCTTGTCTGCCATCCGGATCTTGTCTACTTTTTTTTCTATGTAGATCGTGCATTCAAAATTTCGATTCGTCAACGCGGTGGATTGCGATACATCCTGCGATGGAAGAAGGCGCGTTGTCTTCTTTCTATCGATTGCAGCGATTATACGTCTGCGCGGAAGATCGGCTTGACTCCCTGGGCCATTTGTTGAACCTGCTTCATTTCGTCGGGAGTCAGGGGTTCGAATGTTTCTGCGATGTCCAAAGCCATTTTGAAGAGGGATTCCTCGCCGGGGGGAATGGCGGCGGTGATGTCCTGCGACAGGGTGAAGCGGAGAGCCCGGCGGGCCTCTTCGGGATCGGAGACCGGCTTGTACCAGCATTTTTGGAAGCGGCTGCGATCCGCCCCCTCCGGCCAGGGAGAGTAGGCCATGGCTTTCAAGGCCAGGCAGGCGGCGCCTTTGGCTTTGGCTTTCTCGAGAACCTGCGGGCCGAAATGTCCTTCATGCCAGCAGACGAAGTTGAAAGGAAAGAGAATGGAGTCGAAGTCGAAGCGATCCAGGGCGGCCAGGGCCACTTCGGCCGAATGGGCGGAGAAGC
>JAFGTC010000150.1 GCA_016934335.1 Candidatus Omnitrophota bacterium
CACCGCGAGGGCGCGACGATCTGCATGGTGACGCACGATCCCCGTTATGCGGAGCATGCAGACCGGACCATCCACCTGTTCGACGGGCAGATTGTCGATGAAGAAACCGCCCGGCAGGAAGCGTCTGTCGTTCAGCCGGAAAAGCAGACTCTTGAAAACGCATAATTCATGCCCAGAAACGATTCAGTCGGGAGACGGTTTATGGATACCATTTTTCAGGATATTCGATATGGCGTCCGGATGTTAATGAAAACACCGGGAACGACAGCGTTGGCGATTGTGGCCCTGGCCATCGGAATCGGCGCAAACTCAACCATTTTTACGATGGTAAATTCGATCTTGTTGAGCCCAATGCCGTTTCCCACTCTCGACCGGATGATGCGCGTTTGCGAAATTCGTGAAGGGCAGAATGTCAACAGTGTGTCAATCTCCGGTCCGAATTATCTGGATATAAAAGAAAAAAGCATATCTTTTGAAGCGCTTTCTCTCGTTACCGTAGGATATTTTAACCTGACTGGACATGGGGAGCCGGAACGAATATCCGCTTACATAATGACATCGGATATTTTCGATACGGCGGATGATTCTATGACGTTAGGCCGTCAGTTTATCAAAGAGGAAGAAGAGCCCGGTAAAAACCATGTTGTTGTAATCGGATACGGATATTGGAAGGATCGGTTCGGAGGCGATCCGAATATTCTCAATGACGCCATCAATTTGGATGGGACGCCTTATACTATCATTGGCATTCTTCCAGCCGATATGGGATTTATGGAAGGCGAAGCCAAAATCTGGCTTCCGCTTTCGTCGGATGAGATCAAGAAAGACCGGGGCAACCGCCGTTTCAATGGAATCGGAATATTAAAAGAGGGCGTTTCTGTTGAACAGGCACGGGCCGAACTGGCTGTAATCTCCGATAACTTATCTAAAGAATATCCCGAAACAAATAAGAATTACAAATTATTCGTTGAACCCATGCTGGACCGGCTGGTCCGATTTATGGCGGTTACGTTTATTATTCTGCACGGCGCGGTTGGATTTGTACTGCTGCTGGCCTGTTCCATCGTGGCCAGTTTGCTGTTGGCGCGAGCCAGCGTGCGGCAGAAGGAAATCGCGATCCGTTCGTCGCTGGGCGCAAACCGAGCGCGGATTATCCGGCAAATGTTGACGGAGAGCGTCATCCTGGCTTTGGCCGGCGGAATCTGCGGGTTGATGTTAACGATGTGGGGAATCGATCTGCTGAAAAGCCTGCTTCCCGAACAGATGGTCACGTTTGTGACGCGGATCGGCATCGATACATACGTGTTGGGTTTCACGCTGACTGTATCTCTGGTGACCGGAATCCTGTTCGGTTTGGCTCCCGCGCTGCAAACAACCAAGTTGAATTTATTGGAATCGTTGAACGAAGGAGGCCGTAGTTCGATCGAGTGCACCAGGAGCCAACGAATTTTGCGCTATCTGGTTGTAGCTGAAATCGCATTTTCCTTGATACTGTTGATCGGCGCGGGATTGATGGTCAACAGTTTTATCCGTTTGCAGAGCGTCGATCCAGGATTTGATTCTCAAAACATGCTGACTTTTCATCTGCCGCTTACCAGCGAGAAATACAAAGAGGATTCGCAGAAACTGGCATTTTATCGGGACGTAACAAGCCGGATTGAACATTTGCCCGGCATTCAATCGGTTGCCTCCACCAGCGTCCTTCCCCTGACGTGGGGATCGGGTGTTTCGTTTGAAATTCAAAATCTGGAAACGGTGCAGGGAATGGATGTTCCTTACGCGGAAATGCGGCAGATCAATCCAGCCTATTTTCAAGTCCTGAAAATCCCTTTGCTGAAAGGACGCTCTTTTACTTCGGATGATGAAAATCCGGATGTCCGCCGCGTCATTATCAATGAATTTCTCGCCCGGCGGTTTGAGACTATCGGCGATCCAATCGGAAAGTATATCAAGATTCTCCCTTGGGATTCAGCTCTCTATGAAGTTGTTGGCGTAGTTGGAAACGTCAAGCATTTCGGTTTAACCAGCGAAGACCGCCCTACCATGTATATCCCCTTCCTTCACCGACCCGCCGAATCGCTTTGTTTCGCAATCCGCACATCGGGAGATCCCAACCGGCTGACGCCCAGTGTACGTCAGCAGATTTGGGCGGCCGATCCCGATTTACCTATCGAACTCGTCCGCACGATGGACCGGCTTGTCGCCGACACCATGATTATGGACCGCTTTACGCTTGTGCTGGTGTCGCTGCTTTCGGTGGTTGCTCTGATTCTGTCGTCCATGGGGATTTATGGAATCATGGCCTATTCGGTCAGTCAGCGGACGCATGAAATCGGAGTCCGGGTGGCGATTGGCGCGCAATTGGGGGATGTAGTCAAACTGATTGTTTGGCAAGGAATGAAACTGATTTTGACCGGTGTGGTGATCGGGTTGATCGGTTCTTTTATCGTGACGCGCATCTTGGTCAGCAGTTTGTACGGCATTACGGCAACCGATCCAATCACATATTTAACGATATCCCTGTTGCTGACCGGTGTGTCGGTGCTGGCCTGTTACGTACCCGCCCGGAAAGCGGCCAAGGTCGATCCGATGGTGACGCTACGGTGTGAGTAAGGCAGTGTTGAGAGTAGATGGTAAAAAGCAGTATTCCAGGGCGGGCTAAAAAAGATTCCCGCCATACATGGAAACACAATTAATGCAGATGCCGGCGAGGAGAACTCAATGCAGTCAAATAACATTTATCAGTTCATCACCCGTCAATTTTCACTTGTCACTTTATGCCAGGATATACGCTACGGATTGCGGCAGCTGATCAAGACTCCGGGATTCACGATTACCGCCGTGTTGATTCTGGCGATTGGCATTGGCGTAAATACGACGATCTTCAGTGTCATTAACGCTGTATTGCTACGGTCATTGCCGACGCCCAATCCGCACGAACTGCGGACGATTAACTGGACGGGGCGCAATCCCAAATTAAGTTATTACACAGGGACCGGAATGGGAACAATTTCGGGGGGATTAATGTATTCCGGTTCTTTTCCTTACACGGCATACCAGAGGTTTCGCGACAAAGGCCAAGGATTTTCGGAGGTATTTGCATTCTTCTCCGTTAACCGGGCGACGACTCTGACGCGCGGGATGGCGTCCACTGCCGATGGCATGATGGTTTCGGAGAATTTCTTCACCGGCTATGGTTCGAGAATGGCTTTAGGGCGTACCTTTGCTCCGGAAGAAGGTGAAATTGGATCAGAACCGGTAGCCGTCATTACATACCGTCTTTGGGATCGCTGCTTCTCTCTTGATCCCAATGTATTGGGAGAAACCATTTCTATCAATAAACATCTTTTCACTGTGATCGGCGTATTATCGAATGATTTTGTTGGCCCGCAACCCGGTGATCCGGCAGATTTTTATGTTCCCATGTCGGCGCAGCCTCAACTTCGCCCAAGCAGTCCATTGAGTTCATCCAAACATTGGTGGATTCAAATCATGGCCCGGATGGCGCCCGGAGCCAATGAAGTACAGGCGCAAGGCTCGCTTGCGGCTCTTTTTCAATCCGTGCTTGAGGAATCGGTTACCACGATGGACCAGCCGGGAATCTGGCTGGAAGACGGCAGTCGCGGGCCATTGATGTTGCGTCAACGCATAGCCCAACCGTTTTGGGCGCTGATGGTTCTGGTCGGATTTGTTCTCATGATCGCCTGCGCGAATCTCGCAAGCCTGTTGTTGGTCCGCGGATCGGCGCGGCGGCGCGAAATGGCGGTCCGGACGGCTTTGGGGGCTGGGCGCTGGCGTCTTATCCGCCAGTCTCTTACTGAAAGCATTTTGTTATCAATTTTAGGAGCCGGCGCAGGATTGTTGTTTGCATTATGGTGCAAGGAACTCCTGCAGGGAATTCTTCTTCAATATCAAAGCAATTTCCGAATTGATTTTCGAATCGACGCGCATGTTTTGTTCTTCACACTATGTCTTGCCGTGTTGACGGCCATTCTGTTTGGATTGTTGCCGGCCATGCGGGCTGCGCATGCTGATCCCGCCGCCGGATTGATGGATAGGCAGGCCAATACAGCGCCCCGCCTGCGCACGGGAAGAATATTAGTGGCCGTTCAGGCCGGCATGTCTGTTTTGTTAGTGATGGGAGCAGGATTATTGGTACAATCGTTTGCCAATCTCAAAAACCTGGATCCCGGCTTTGATTCCGAAAATATTCTTCTGTTCCGTCTAAACGCCGAACAGGCGGGATACACGGAGCGGGAACGGATCGATTTTTATGAAAACGCCGAGCGTTCTATCCGTCATATTCCCGGGGTGAGCGCCGTGGCATTTTCTAATCTGGCGTTCGGAGGAGGGTGGTCATCGGAAAGTAGAATTACATTACCGGCTCGGGGATCTGTTTCCGGTCAACATTTACAAACATGCCAAATGGTGATAAACGATACGTTCTTCCAGGCGATGAAATTGCCCATGCTGCTCGGACGTGATTTTAACGCTTCCGATAGTTCGTCCAGTGTTAAAGTATCAGTTGTCAACGAAACATTTGTGAAAAACTTTTTGCAGGATGAACCGCCGGTGGGCATATATTTCCGTATGGAGGAATCGGATTACAGGATCGTCGGCGTGTGCGGGGATTCCGTTTATAAAAATGTAAAAGAGAATCGTTTACCGATTGCGTACTTCTCACACCGCCAACAAGCACCCAATTCCGTGTTTTTTGAAGTCCGCGCCAGTCTTCCGCCGTTGTCTCTGGCGCCGGCAGTGCGCAAAACTGTAGCGGCTCTCGACGAAACCATCCCACTGGAAAATATCAAGACTCAACAACGCCAACTCGATGATTCCATTCTGTTCGACCGAATCTTTGCGGTTTTATGCGGTTCGCTTGCGGCTCTGGCCGTGATTCTTTCGTGCATTGGATTATACGGACTTATGACGTATAACGTAGCCCGCCGCCGGGGTGAAATCGGCATCCGCATGGCCCTTGGAGCTCAGCCCCGGGATGTGTCCTGGCCGATTCTGCGCGACGCCCTGATGCTGGTGTTTCGCGGTGTATCTGTAGGAGCGCCCGCCGCTCTCGCACTCGGCATTGTCATTCGCAGTTTTTTGTTCGGCGTTCAGCCATACGATCTAACCGCGCTGCTCGGTGCCATCGCGCTGCTGACGGCGGCTGCGGCTCTGGCTGCCTGGATTCCCGCCCGGCGGGCGGCCCGTACTGATCCTATGGATGCGTTGCGGTGTGAGTAAGGCAGTGACGAGTTAGT
Source organism: Candidatus Omnitrophota bacterium (assembly GCA_016934335.1). Classification (GTDB taxonomy): domain Bacteria; phylum Hinthialibacterota; class Hinthialibacteria; order Hinthialibacterales; family Hinthialibacteraceae; genus JAFGTC01. The sequence continues at coordinate 5,259 of JAFGTC010000150.1, forward strand.
AGTGAAATGAAATTATAAGGAACGGATCATGAGACAGAATCGCTTCAAACATGCCGTCAATGTTTTGTATTTATCCACTTTATTAGTGTGCTTTGTTCTGACGTTTCAAAGTTGCATGACCACACTAGTGCGTGAAACCGGGCCGGAGCTTGAGGAACTGCTCGATGCAGATGTCAATACCATCGATAATATTTCCTTGAATGCCCTTTCGCAACATGAACCCATTACCATCGATGAGGGCGCCCGCGAACAAAAAGCCGAACTGTTGAGCCGCAACCGTTCCGGAAAGGTTGTGTTGCTGGACCTGGCCGGCATCCGGGCCGCCGCGCTGGTGAACAATCTGGATTTGAAAGTGGACATGATGAGTCCATCTATAGCCAAAGAACTGTGGCTTGAAGAACGGGCCAAGTTTGAAGCTGTCTTCTTTGGCGGCATTCAATACACCTACTCGCATACTCCCACGGCGTCTCAACTGGTTGGCGCCCAATCGTCCATGACTCGGTATGAAGCGGGATTCCGTCAGCCCCTGCCAACCGGCGGCGAGATTGCTATCAGCCAGCCCGGCGGACGGTTCGATACCGACAATCAGTGGAGTACATTGAATCCGTCATTCGAAACCGATCTTCGCTTTTCGTTCAGTCAGCAATTGCTGCGCGGCGCGGGATTGAAGACGAATACTCATTCGTTGCGCGTGGCGCGCTTGCAGCAGAAAATCACGGACGCGCAAATCAAACTGCAGGCGATCCGGGTGTTGGCCGAGGCCGACCGAGCCTATTGGCGGGTATATGGAGCCTCGCAGGCTGTGCAGGTCAGCCAGCAGCAGTATAAAATAGCCTTGCGGCAGTTGTCGGAAGCGAAACTGAGGGTGAAATCAAAAGCGGCGGCGCAGATTGAAATCGTCCGCGCCGAATCGGGTGTGGCGGCGCGGCTGGAAAATATCATCCTGTCGTTGACCAACCTGCGCCTTTACGAGCGCAATCTGAAACGCATCATGAACCGGGCCGACCTTCCCATCGATGCGACCACCGCGATAGTACCCATGACCGAACCCTCGCCATTAGGTCTAAAATTGAATCCCAGGGAACTGGCCCATTTCGCGGTTGGCAACCGCATGGAGATGCTGGAACTGGAACTGCGTTTGGCCGTGGATGAAAGCTCCATCGATTTTGCCCGGAACGGCAAGTTGCCCTATCTGCTTTTGGATTACAGTTACAACATCAACGGCCTGGGGAGCAGTTACGGGAAAGCCTATGATCAGATTCGCAACGCCGATTTCGCCGACTGGTCTATCGGATTGCGGGGCGAGATTCCCCTGGGCAACAAGGCCGCCAACGCGCGCTTGCGGCAGGCGCTGCTGACCAAGGCGCAGCGACTGGCCACCCGCGAACAGCGGCAACAGGCCATCGAGCAGGAAGTGTACGACGCCATCGATCTTCTGGATCAGAACTGGCAGCGCATTCTCGCTTCGCGCCAGGATGTGCTGTTCGCCGCCCGCACTTACGAGGCGGAACGCAAGCAGTTCGAACTGGGAGTGCGCACCAGCACCGACGTTCTCTATGCGGCCGAAAGGCTGGCTTTAGCCCAGCTGCGCGAGATTCAAGCCCTGGTCGATCACCAAATCGCCCAGGTCGATATAGCCTACGCCACGGGGACGCTGCTTGGGGAAGCGAGGGTTGAGTGGGAAGCGGCGGAGGGTTGAGGAGGGATTTTCCGATTCCCCCATACCACAATAGGTCTTATCTTAAAAAATCCTCAAAAAAATTATTGACATGCAATAAAAGCATGATATCTTATATACGACAACGTCGTATATCGATGAAGACGTTTCCATCTCTGGAGCCGAAAAAGGAATTCTTTCATGAATCACAAAATGCACCGACCTACAGACGCTGAAATTGAAATTTTACAAATACTTTGGGAGCAGGGAGATTGTACGGTTCGCGAAGTGCATGAGAAACTCAATCAAACAAAAACCACGATTTATACGACAACGCTGAAAACCATGCAGCGCATGTTCCAAAAAGGCTTGGTCTCTCGAAATGAGGATTCCCGGCATCATATTTATTCCGCCATCCTCAAGGAGGAGCCCACCCGAAAATTATTCATCCTTGAACTATTGGCCCGCTTTTTTGGAAACTCGACGAGTGAACTGGTGTTGCAAGCGTTATCCGCCAAAAAAGCCTCTCCCGAAGAAATTCGAGAAATTGAAAATATCATCCAATCCTTAAAAAAGAGGGAATGACGTGATCGGTGAGGAATGGTTTTGGGAATATCCGTTTTGGATCCGAATGGGCTGGTCCTTATTCCATTTCGTCTGGCAGGGCGCCATCCTTACTGTTTTATTCGCTGTTATTCTTTGTTTTTTTATGAAGCATTCCTCTTCGAACGGACGATATATCGCCGGGTGCTTATGTTTAATCCTCATGTCCTTTTGCCCCGTTTTTACGTATTTTTATATTAACACACCCGATCAAGACCTTTATTTATCCGATGCGATGGATAAATGGTTAACCTTGTTTTCCGGCGACTTTTTCTCCGATTCTTCTGGATCAAACATTTCACATGCCGGAGGGATTAAGGGGGCTGCGAATCAACGGCAAAGTTATTTTGCGTTTAATTACGATCGCTTTTTGTTCTCCGTGCAGCCTTATCTTCCCTTTTTTGTGATCGTTTGGATCTCCGGCGTCATGCTCTTGACGCTGCGTTTGTTGATCCAATGGATCCAACTCAAGAAGTTATGTAAACGATGCACTGCGCCTCTGTCTAATTGTTGTGATGTTATTTGCAGGAATTTGTCGAAGCGAATGCATATCGAAAGAATGGTGCATTTCTTCGAATCCGCGAATTTAGAGACTCCCTTCACGATTGGATGGCTGAAGCCTGTCGTATTGATTCCCGCTAGCGCCATAGCAGGATTGAGTCCGGAGCAAATGGAAGCCATTCTCGCTCATGAATTGGCCCATATTAAACGATGCGACTATCTGGTTAACATCTTTCAGACCGTGATTACAACATTGCTATTTTACCATCCCGGCGTTTGGTGGATTTCTCGCCGCGTGCGGATGGAAAGAGAGCATTGCTGCGATGATTACGCCATCAGGATAGGGACTCCTGTAGAGACGTATGTCTGTGCATTAGCGGATTTGGAGAAAATACGTCACAAGAATCTTTCCTTTGCAATGTCTGCGCAAAACGGTTCTTTGTTAAAGCGTATATCTCGTTTGGTCAATCGACGCGTAAATCCGGATCAATTGAATCATTCTCGCTCTTATTCCAGTTCGATCAGCATAGTGCTTATCATGGCGGTCTGCCTTCTTCTTCATCTATGGATTACTGTCCCCGAAGCCATGTCGCATCATGGCCGTTGGGTGCTTATCGATCAGGAAAAAGAACGATGGAATAAACCGGCTGAGCGCTCCTTTCACAGCATGGTCTATGATTCTCGCCGCCATGTCATTGTCCTGCATGGAGGGGTCGCTTCGGAGGGCATTTTCGATGACACCTGGGAATATGATGGAGAAGCATGGAGGCGCGTCGCTATTAACGGCCCCCGCTGTTACGCCCACAAGATGGCCTATGACGCCCGCCGAGGCGTGACGGTTCTTTGCGGAGGACGGGAAACATTATGCAATGAAGTATGCAACGATGGAACACAGCATATTTTGCATCCTTGGACCTGGGAATGGGACGGCCGGTCGTGGAAAAAGGTGAATGATGATTCATCCAATCAGCGAATCATTCCTGGAATGGCTTATGATCCTGCTCGACAAAAGATCATTCGTCACGGCGGCGCGCTGGATGATTCCTATCGCGTTTTTTCCGACACCTCGGAGTGGGATGGGCGCACCTGGACGCAAATTGCCGAGGGGCCGCAGCGTTGGGATCATGAAATGGTTTATGATAGTTGCCGAAATAATATTGTCATGTTCGGCGGTTATGAATCCCGAGGCGTCACGCCTCAAGACACATGGGTGTTTGATGGAAAAAGCTGGGAGCGCGTCGCTGTGGAAGGACCGGTGGGCCGCTGCGGTCATTGCTTTGCTTTCGATCCATCCCGCGGCGTCGCCGTGTTGTTTGGAGGATTCATTCATCCGATGCAAGGATCACCTTTTATGAAAGTCTATAATGATATGTGGGAATGGGATGGCAATGTTTGGCGCCGCTTAAAAATATCATTCAAACCTACTACCACCTTTTTTGCAGATATGACATTTGATGCAGGCAGAGAAAAAATCGTCTTTTTTGGCGGAATCCAAGATTTTGAAAACCAAGTTTGTAAGTCTGACACCTGGGAATTTTCGGCTTCGAAGAGCAAGTCGCAAATTACCAAGAATTGATATCCACCATTCTATTTCCAAGCGGATGGGGGCTTTTTCCTCAAAAATGTTTTACGAATTTTCTTCATTTCGATCAAACAGGAAATGAAGAGATAGACAGGCATCAAAAAAGGAGTAGGAGGTGTTACTATGCGATCCGAAGTCGGTTTTATGTCGAGTTTACTTTTTTTCTTATCGCTGGCCGCGCCGATGGCTTTCTCTCAGAGCGGAGAATGGGAAAAAATTGAAATTGCAAGGACCAAGCCTCCCAACCGTACTTTTCATGCTATGACGTTTGATTCGCGTCGTGGAGTGATTGTTTTACACGGGGGAATCTCCAGTTCCTTCAGCCTATATGCGGATACATGGGAATATGACGGAAAAATCTGGACTCGCGCCGCTGCCAACGGTCCTGGCTTCTATTGCCATAGTATGGCTTATGATGCAAATAGAGGCGTGACGGTTTTATTCGGCGGCAGAAAAGATCCGGGGGGGCAGTCATTTGCCGAAATATGGGAGTGGGACGGTCTGGCGTGGAAGAAGGTGAATGCCAGTGAGTCGCCCTCCCCTCGAGTTATTCCTGGCCTGGTTTACGATCCTGCTCGGAAAACAATTGTATGTCATGGAGGATCGCGAAATGCCAATCATGATACATCTTACGTCGTTTATTCCGATGCTTGGGAGTGGAATGGGCAGACATGGAATCAACTTCAGGAAGGTCCTCCACGGTGGGATCATGAAATGGAATTTGATAACAGGAAAGGAAAGATTGTACTCTTTGGCGGCTATGAATCCTGGGGCGTGTCTCCTACGGACACCTGGGAATTCGATGGCAGCGTATGGGAACAGGTCGCGGAGGAGGGTCCAGAAGGACGTTGCGCCCATTGTATGATTTTTGATCCATTCCGAGGAGCGGCGGTTTTGTTTGGCGGCTTCATGGCGGAAGGTCAAGGTTCGCCATCCGATGTGATCCATCATGACATGTGGGAATGGGATGGCGAAGAATGGCATGAGTTGGATATCCCGCTTAAACCTCAATCGGTCATCTTCGGCGACATGGCATTTGATGAGATCCGCAAGAAAATCGTCTTTTTTGGAGGAATGACGCAAATGGGCGTAGGTGTAAGTTCCGATACTTGGGAATATTATTCTATGTCAAGTGTAGTAAAGAATTGGAATCAGTATTGATCGCCAAATCTCTACTGGTATACAGATCTCACCGCCGACCAACGCAATGAACCAGGCATTCTACAATAAAGCCGAAACCTGGCTATCGCAGCAGTCAGGAAGAAACGGAACTTACTCCAAGATTGTTGACATTTTTCATTCGGATGAATCAAGGGGCTTTTTCTATCTATCGTTTCAGCCGAGTGATCTTTTATCAATCGTTAAAATCTTGCGATTTTTCTTGCGAAATTTTTCGCCGGTTCTTAGGCAGAGAGACTGTTACCCGGTTCCAGGCTTCCGGTAAACTTTCAAACTTGACCTTTCCATCATGGAGTTCGATGATCTTCTTGACAATGGCCAAGCCTAAACCGGATCCGCCGTGCTGGATTGATCTGGACTTCTCAACCCGGTAGAATTGGTCAAACAATTTGGGTATTTCATCTTCGGGGATGATCGATCCTGTGTTGGAGACGGTTACTGTAAACCAGGCAGAGGATTCGTCACATGTCAAATCAATCCGTCCACCCTCCACGTTATACTTGATGGCATTATCTAAAATATTCGAAAAGGCGCGGTACAGTTTTTCTGCATCGCCCAATACAATACATTGTTTGTTAAAGCGGATGTCTATTTTAATATTGTGAGCGTCGCTCAGGAATTCATATTCCTCTACCAGAGATAGTAACAATTCATTTATATTTACAGGCTTCGGCTCAGCGCCGATCATCATTTCTAAGGATGATAGATTCAAAAGATCCTTCACCAATCGCTCCATTCGCAATACCCGATTATTGATTCGAAGTAGGTTATCCTTCACGAAAGACGGTAGGTCATTCCAGTCGTAAGCGGATATTTCATCGATGGCCAGACGCATGGTAGTAAGCGGAGTCTTTAATTCATGAGAGGTATCAAACAGAAAAGATTTCTGCTTCGTAAAAGAATGCTGCAGCCTGTCCAGCATCTTGTTGATCGTTGCCGCTAACTTGCTGAATTCATCGCGTCCTTCTTCAACCGGTATGCGTAATTCGAGATTCTTTTCACTGATCTCTTGGGCTAATTCCTTCATTTCCCCAATCGGCTGCAAAATTTTGCCGGTAATAAAACGGCTGATGGCGATCAACGCCATGGAAGAGAAAATAAGCCCGGAAACAATACCCAGAATCAATTCCCATATTTCCTCCTCCAGTTTATCCATCGGTCGTGCGATTTGAACGATGTACGCCTTTGCATTGATTTGAATTAAGAATGTTCGGATGCGAAAAGTTTTTTTTCGGGCGCCTCTCAGGTCAGGATTGGTTTGTCCGGGGGGAAGAACGCTGCTGGCGATGGAGCGAGAACCCGGCGTCACTTTTGGAAGTTTGACTGATTTTGCCAAACTGGATTGATAGAGCGTCTTGTTAGCGTCTTGATCGTAAATCTCAATCCAATACGCATCCATTCCATAGAAAGAAGAATCAATAACGCCCATTTTTGATTCGCTTTGTCCTTCTAAGATCATTCGAGTGATTCTATGAGCTTCCTCTTTCAGAATATCATCTAAAAGTCGGAAAGGCTGCTCTATCAATTCTAAAAACACAACCACGGAAAACAATAAACTGGCGACTAAGCCGGTCCCGACAATGTAAAGTGTGATTCGGGTTTTGACAGTCATTCCTCGGAGTCTCCGACAATATATCCCACGCCGCGGATCGTGCGGATAATCTTTCCCTGACCGAAATCGCCAATTTTGTGACGCAGGTTTTTGATGTGAACATCCATGAAATTAGACATACTGAATGGATCGAAATTATCTCCCCATACATGTTCGGCGAGACTAAAGCGTGATACGGCCCTGTTTTTATTATACAAAAGGAATTCAAGGATGGCGAATTCTCTAGGAGTTAGTTCGATCGATTTCCCTCCCTTGGTAACTTTGCGGCTTGCTGTGTCAAGTTGCAGATCCATAACCTGCAATACGGATTCCTGTTGGCTTCCCGACCGCCGGAGTAAAGCGCGAAGACGAGCCATTAATTCATTCAAGGAAAATGGCTTGGCCAGGTAGTCATCCGCTCCATGATCAAGACCTCTGATTTTATCTTCCACATCTCCTTTCGCAGTCAGCATGAGAACAGGCGTAGCGATACCTGCTTTTCGCGCCTTTTCCAAAACAGTTAAACCATCGATTTTTGGCATCATTATGTCGAGAATAATCGCATCGAAAGGAGATTCGTATAATATATTCAACGCCTCTTCGCCATTTGTCGCCGTCTCAACAATGTATCGTTGGCTTTTTAATGTTTGCTGTAATTGCTCCAGCAGTGAATAATCATCATCCACAATCAGGATTCTCATGATCGTTCATCCTTAAGATTAGCAAAGTGAAAATCCATATTCAAAATTTCCAGAGTACACATCCGAACGATCCGTTCTGATCCTGAAAAGCGGGCTCTGGAAGTTGATCGCGCCATTCACGGATTGCCTTAATTCTGGCGATCAGCACGGTCTTGCCCCGGTTTTGGTTGATCAGATTAACAACGGATGGCAAATCAACGAATTTGTCGCCCGCATCTTTGTAACTCAATCCGTAGCTGAGTTCGCCGGCGCCCCAAACATAAACATCACTGCGATGCAGATACCAGCAGACGGCTCTAATCACGTTTTTATCCGAAATGATAATGTCATCATCAACAATGTCTTGCCTGTGTCGCTCCAGCAAGGAACCCGGCGCTCTCATCTCCATGACGAGATCGGGGATAGTAAAGTGGGCGACGAAAAACATGAGAAGCGGCCCCGCGCCGAATAGAAGAAGTTTGTTCTTCAAATCCCGGCTTCTAAAAGCCCAAAAGCAAAACAGAATAAAAAAAACAAAGCCATTTACAACCATCGTAACTTTCCAAGTCTGGCTGTAGGGGCGATATCCATTATACCCAAAAAACTGAACATATAAGAAGAACATCAGAATCAATCCGATGAGCAATGTGCTTGCCGCCATTCCCCTCTGAACGAGATTAATTCGCACTTCTTTCTTGAAGGCATGTATAAGCCCGAAGGCTGTGAGAACGGCAAAGGGCGGAAAGCAGGGGAAAATGTAGGTGATTAATTTTCCGCTCGAAAATGAGAAAAACAAAAAGGGAAGCGCCAGCCAGCAGAGGCACAATCTCAGCATCCGGCCTATTGGGCTTTGTTCCATGAATCGCGTCTTTATTCCCGTCAAAACCGCCGGCGCCAGGAACGACCAGGGAAAGAACATGGCCGGCGCAAGGAGAAAGAAAAACCAGAATGATTCTTTATGTTGAGCATTCTCCGCCAGAAAACGGCGTATATGTTCGTTCCAGAAAAAGTATCGCCAGAAATCCGGCTCCCTTAAATGGATGAGCATCCCCCACGGCAGCGCCGTCAGGCCAGCGATAACCATCGGAAGCCAACTCATACGAAATAAGTCAGAATATCGGCGCTGCCAGACCAGATAAGGCGCCAGTACTAAAACCGGCAAGGCAAAAGCAAGAAATCCTTTAGTCAGAAAAGCCAGCCCGCACGAAACGCCGGATAGCAGCAGAAAAAGTTTTTCCCTCGCCGATCTCGGCGGCGCTTCCGAGGCGGCGAAGAAGGCGATGATGGCCGCCGTCAGGAATAATGAGAATAGGCTGTCCAACGTAACAAGATTGCCTACCAGGAACACTTCAAAACAAGAGAGAAAGACAAGCGCCGCCAGGATGGCGGAAAAATCTTTTTTTTCTTTTTCGTTTTGAACCAGGAACGCAGCCAAGGCATAGATCAACAAGGCCGACGCTCCAACCGACAATGCCGACGGCAGACGCAAAGCAAAATTATTTTCTCCGAACAATAGAAGAGAGCCTGCTTGCACCCAATAGCCCAATGGCGGTTTTTCAAAATAGCGCAATCCGTCTAAGCGGGGAACCACCCAGTCTCCTTGCGCAATCATCTCGCGGGGGATTTCTGCGTAGCGCGTTTCGTCCGGGATTATAAGATCCCAGGCTCCCAGGAGCAGAATATACGAAAGTAAATAAAAGATCAGCAGAAACGCATAAGGTTTAGGAAAGGAATTCATCGTTTACGAACTTTCTCAGCGGCGTTTTTTATAGCCTCAGTCCTCTTGACAGGAAAGCCACCCATCTCTTCCATCGACGGTTCCTTGAACCAGACCCGACGCTTCTATTGTTTTGGCTTCGGAAAGAATTTCACCGAGGGGCTTTAATGCGATATTTTGCTTCTTGGCTTTATCCAGAAAATCCTGGAACAAGGCAAGGCAGCCGATCCCTTCCGCTTCGGCATGAATGGTGAGCACATTGAGTTGATCGGGCCGGATCATATGGAGAAGATAATCATTGTATGTCTCCTCCGTACAATTCAGGCCGATAAGTTCATCATATGTCGAGAGAGTTGTGGGCGCTTGGACATGCCTGAACAATCGGCCTTCAATTACCGGTCGGAAGAGAGAATGACCGCGGCAATTGGATTCGTACTGGAAAGGAAACAGTTCGAGCGCATGAAGCGCCTCCGGCGTGATCCGCCAGGCGGGCGCGGCAAAGCAATCGGGAGTTCTCCCCAGGATCTCCGCCAGCAAATGAAATCCTTTTTGAACTTC
>JAFGTC010000151.1 GCA_016934335.1 Candidatus Omnitrophota bacterium
AGAAGGGCGCGGCCCGCAGGCGGATCAGCCATGGCAGGGGCGTGGATTCGGCCGCGGCGACCGCGGACAGGGAGGCCCGGCCATGTCCCCCCGAGATGAGCGCGGGCCTCGTTTTGGAGCGCAGGCGCAAGGTCGGGAACAAGATCCAAACGGCGTCGGCTTTGGCCGGGGATTAGGGCCTCGAGGCTTTCTGCGCGAACTGAATTTAACGGATGAGCAGATAGCCAAACTCCGCGATATGCTTAAATAAACGTGGATGCAATTCGTGGAAACAACCGTTGACGCTTTTTTACTTCTTTTCCAATCATCACTTCTCTCAAAGAAAAAGCCGGCGCTTCAATCCTGCGCCGGCTTTTCTGTGATGGAATCCGATTCGAATTTATGCGGGGCGCATTGCTGTTATTTCACTGCCGTACCCTTAAAGAAAGTGTAGCAAAAAACGCCGTGTGGAGATTCGGAAGTCCTTCGCAGCTCTTCCATTCCTTTTTCCCAACGATGTTCGTCCGTCAATCCCATTTCCAACGCCCGCTCCCGGACGCCCTCCACCATGGCGCAAATGGTTTTGAGCGTAAATCCATCCACCCACGCGGGACGGCTGGAGTCCGCGTAAACGAAGCGCGGGGATACGTTGATTTTTTTGAAATTGGCTTCATGCAGCAGAGGGTACAAGCGGCGGCCGATCAGCGAATCGCCGCCCAGCCTCGCCTGCGCTTCAATCAGGCAGTTCCAAACATGACGCGCTCCCTCATGGTTTGGCGTGAAAAAACAGGAGCCATGGTCGCCTTCGATGACGGTCAACGTTCCACCCGGCTTAAGAACCGCCTTGAGTCGCTGCAGGGCGTCTTGGGGATTCGGGAGATGTTCTAATACAAAGCAGACAAAAATATCCTCAAAGGTCTCATCGGCAAAAGGCAGTTCGAAAAGGTTCGCTTGAAGAAATGAAGCCGTGGAGTTTAATCCGCCGGTTTCGGTTTGCGCTCTTTTCAGCGACTTCATCGAGAGATCGAGAGAAATTAATTGAATGTCGGGGCTGTATTTTAACAGCAGGGCGGTTTGCGCGCCGATCCCGCATCCCGCTTCCAGCACTAGGCGGCCCGGAGGGTATCGAGTGTCATGATGCAATAGATCCCCGAGCGTCTGCGATTGATCTCGCAGGCGCTTCAGTTCATGATCGGAATAACCATGGACATAGAAATCGGGGCGATCCGTCATATCAAGCGTCTTTCTGCTGCTGGGGTGGATCTTTGATTTGAGAATATTGCAGCAGCCGGGATCGAAAATTTTCGCCGGTCGCGGATTGAATGGCGTTCAGAAGCAGATCAAGATCGGTGACTAAATCTTGGCCGGAATATTCTTCGGGTTTTTTGGATTCAGTGTTTTTTGGGAAGGGCGCCGTTTTTCGGATTTCCGCAAAGATGTTGGGAAGACAATCTTGGCCGTGTCTCTTCACGAGACCCATGATCTCGAAAATCGAGAACGCATAACGCGCTTTCTTGAGAATCTCTTCCTTGGTCGTTCGGGGCTGATCTTTATTTTCGCCGCCGATCCATTTTACTAAGTGGATCTGAGGCGCGATCTTCAAAAAAGGCTTTATGCTTTGCGATTCAATAAAATATTTAGCAGAATCGGTGGACACGTAATCATTCAAGATTTGCCCCGTCATATATCCCGCCGCGCCTGCTGTAAACCAGTTGAAAAACTGCATGGGCGGCCGAATCTCATCCTGGATGATGATCTGGATGGTTAACATCATCATAAGGCCCGCCATGCTGGATGACATCCGTTGAAACTGCTGATGCATCTCCGTCAGGCTTTCCTGGGACTCCTTAAAGTAATCGTCCTTTTTTTCTGATTTCAGGATTAAAGGGAATAAATAAGATTGCACGGATATCGGTTCGCCCGGCTTGCTTCCCGCTGTGTTAAAGCCTTGCTCTATGCTGAGTTGATTTTCTCCATCCGGCCCCGGCGTATATTTATAGCCGGGGATGCTTCCCCCGTTATCCAAATAGTGTTTCAAATCGTCTTTGAGCCATAGTTGGATGTGACGGATGTTGGGGATTGCGCTCCCCGCATTCTGAAACTTCATCAAAAACTCCGTCATGATTTGATTCATATCTTGCGACGATTCTTTCATGACGAGCTGCTTGGAAATGTATTGGATGATGGCGGGCTGATTTTGTTTTAATTTTAAAAAATCCTGATTGAGATCGAAAGAATTTTTTTTCAGATAGTCGCTCAGCCATCCGTGCACTTGCTTGGCCAGCGGCTCTATTTTGGGAAGATATTCGATCTTTATTCCATTCCGATCGATTTTTTTGAGCGCCGGCGTCTCCGCGGCGTGGGATGACCACGAAAACGCGAAAACGATGATCAAGGATAGGATTCGGCTCATAGGCGTTGTTGATTGTTGAAATGTTCTCATAATAATGTGGGTTCCTTTTCATGGATCGGGGCGCGCTGGGCCGCCCAATGCGCCCGCAGATCAGCCTTAAGATAAGCTAGCACGATCACCCTCGTTTAGACAAGAATCGCAGCTATGGAAGGAGAAAAACATCATGCATCCTTATGACGCGTTTCAACAGAAGCCGTTTCCCCGCCGGCGCATGATCCTCGAACGCGCCGCGGATGCGATCGGATTGAATCGCTTTTTTCTGCGGGAAGGGAAGCGACCCCATATTCAGGCGGATGAATGGACGATCGTTTCGCCTTCCGACTGTAAACTATCGGAAATCGAAGCGCTTCGGCCCGGCAAAGACATTCATGGAAAAAACGCCTTCGGGCGTCGCGAAAATTATTCCTTCGAAGAGATCGTGCACGGCGATGATGCTTCCGCAGAATTTGAGGGCGGAGTGTATTTCAATATGTATCTTTCTCCGCTCAATCTCCATTATCTCTTGTATCCCGCCAATCTTACGGTCAAGCGTATGGAGCATCATCCTGCGTTCTGCCGACCTATTTTATTCATGCGTTCGGGCGAAATTCGCAACGAGCGGCTTGTGATTTATTGCGAAAATTCGCGCCGCACGCCCTTCATTATCGTCCTGGTGGGCTCCTTCCTGGTGAGCGGCGTCGAATGCCTCGCCGATGTCAGCGGAAGCTACGAGGCCGGCGGCCTGATGGGAGGCTTCAAACTCGGATCGACGGTCCTTATGCTTTTTCCCAAAGGCGCGGTTGAACCGATCGCCAAACCGGGCGATCGCCTCTTCTTTGGAGAGCCTATGGCGCGGTTTCAGGATGCCCGTTCGTAAATCGCTTCTTCGATCGGCGACCGAGTCGGATCCACGATCACGATGCGATCCTCTTCGAATTGCGCCGTGACCGGGCATCCCTTTCCGGCGGCCAGCACATCGTAATTGCGCTGCGCGACTTCCGCCGCCGCTTCTACGATCATGGTCACGCTGCGCTGCGATTCCACATCCGGATAAGTTCCCCGCAGCGATTGGGGATCTTCGCCCATGAACTTCACGCGCGCGATCGCCAGCATTCCCGCGACGATCGACGCTTTACCGTAGCCGAATAATTCCACGCGCCCGCTGGAGTTATGGATTCGCCCGCTGAAGGCGGGATTGCGAGTCCGCGTTCCCCCGCCGGTCAACGTCTCGCGAAATCCCCGGTCCTGCTGATCGACCATCCCCCGGCCAAGCGCGCCGTACACTTCGATTTCCTGATTGACCGCCCCTTCGAAATCGCGCGGATTGATCCAGTTGTTGTGATAGTCTCCATACATGCCGTCCGTGTAGGTAACGCCGACCGATAACGCATCCCAGGCGTCGATGTCGCTTTTCTTGGAAAATTCCTCCAGGGATCGCCCCTCTTTTTGGGCCGCCGTCTTATGGTATCGCCCCCAGTTTTTTAATAACTGCTTCTGCCCGACAGCGTGCAGGCTTGCGGGAACGGCGTCGAGGTAATGGGCGACCACATCCAGCCAATGGCATCCAACATACGTGAAGGGATTGGATCGCTCCACCCATTGAAACACTTCGGTCGATACGTCGATCGGCTCTTCCAGGCAGGCGCGCACCCGGTAAATGTGGTCGTACTTCTCGCGCGCCCGGCTCATCATTTCGCGCACAAACGGATCGTAGCGCTTGTGCATATCGGCGGCCGCAACGCGCTTTTTTTCGCGGGCCAGGTCGATGATCCGGTCGATTTCCGCCGTTTTCAGACAGACCGGTTTTTCGGTGATGACATGCGCTCCATGCTCTAACGCGCATAAAATCGGTTCGGCGTGCAGATGATCGGGAGTGGCCACAAATAAAATATCGGGTTTCTGTTCCTCCAGTATCGTCTCCCAGACCGACTCGCCGTAATAAGCCTGCAGCCTCGATTGCGGGCAGTCCGCTTTGAACCACTCCGCAATGCGGTCTGCGCTGCCCCGCTTGGCGCTGTAGGTGCCGATCGCCGTAAACACGCAGCGGATGTCAGCGGTTGCGGGAGCGAAATGGCTCATCCCGATCGAGGTCAACGCTCCGGCGAATCCCCCGGCTTCGAAATCCTTGAGCGTCTGCCCGATCACTTCTTCGAAAAACATTCCCCCGCCGACGGCCGCTATGCGTAATTCTCGCATAATTCACCTCGCTGGAAAAAAAATAACAAAATTTCGCATCCCCATGATAAGCGCCGAATCTGCATCGTCAAAGCGCTGAATGATTCTCTTTTTTTGATAACATCAGAAGTTTTAAAAACCAATTTTGCAGGTATTCTTGCATCAAGTCAAAAAAAAACGCCTCAGAATAATCTTCAAGAAATCTCAATGATTTGGGGAGGAAATGCACAGAGTTTCCTTAAAGAACTAGTTGCATTATGCAGTAAAGATCCCTGACATGCCTTAACACCGAGTTGTGGGAATTTCTCGGTCTGCATCATAATAAAACATTTTGCCCTCGCGATGCGAACGGACGGAAAGCGCGATGGCCGTCATCACTTTGAAGGCTAAATCGGCGTGGCAATTGGGCAGTTCGCGCGTTCGGATGCAATCAAAGAAATTATCGATATGCTTTTCATCTCCTTCATCCTTGATATCGGGAACAATCAATTCTTCTTTGCCGCATCTGTCGATAAATTCTTCTTTAAAAGGCTTTTCCGGAATTACTTTCATGTGACCGTACGATTCCCCTTCCCAATCGGCGCCGCAGTACAGAGTGGCTTTTTCGCCCCGTATCAGAGTCCGCAATCCGATTTCATTAGCCTGCGAAGATTGAACGGTTAAAGAGAATTTCGATGGATAATCAGCCGCTGTTAAAAACGTATCCGGAACTTCGCGGCCGTCATCGTGAATCCATATTCCCCCCATGCCTGAAATCCGCGTGGGATGTTCGTTCTTCACCGCCAGATGGAAGGGAGCGACAGTGTGGTAATGTAAATCGGTTGCGATGCCGCCCGAGTAATCCCAATATTTACGGAAGCGAAAATAGCGGTCGGCGTCAAAGGGACGATCTTGCGCCGGGCCCAGCCATTGTTTCCAATCGATGTGATCCAAATCCTTTCCGGATGGCCCTGCGTTTGGATCGATTTCATAATAATTCCAATCGCCGAAGGGAACGTTGCGGCTATAGGTTCCTTGACAGCATACTACCCGGCCTAACAGCCCCTGTTCGACAATATCCTTGGCTTTATGCCATTTGCTCCATGACAGAGCCTGGACGCCGATTTGCAGCACTCTATTCAACTGTTTCGCTCTTCGCGCAACCTCTTTGGCTTCCTCCCAATACAGGGTCATCGGTTTTTCACAATATACATCCAGACCGCGTTCAAGAGCCATCAGTGTGATTGGCGCATGCCAGTGATCCGGGGTAGCGATAAAAACCGCATCCAAATCGCTGCGATCCAATAATTCTTGATGGTATCGATAGGTCTTTGCTTCGGGATTTCGTTCATGGGCTTCGTTGAGCCGCCTCGCATAAACATCGCAAAGCGCGACGATATCACTATCCTGATTCTCCTCAATATGACGAATCGTCAAACGCTGCAGCCAACTCCCTCTCCCGCCCAAACCAATGAATCCGGTTCGAATCCGGTTGTTGGCGCCGATGACGCGGCCTGCGGAGAGCGCTGTAGCGCATGCAAAAGTGGATGTTTGGAGAAAGTAGCGCCGACTCGATTTTTTCATGACGGAACTCCCATTCTATTTGTAAGATATATATCAATTTTAAGCATCCATGATCAAATCCGAAACTTCATGGAAACATGAATATTTTGCGTTATTTTTTTTAAGGATGAAAGAGTGGATATATATGTAGGGAGGGAAGAAGCGTCTCCAGGGGGATTCGAACCCCCGTTGCCGGCGT
Organism: Candidatus Omnitrophota bacterium; assembly: GCA_016934335.1. GTDB lineage: Bacteria > Hinthialibacterota > Hinthialibacteria > Hinthialibacterales > Hinthialibacteraceae > JAFGTC01. The sequence goes on from JAFGTC010000151.1 coordinate 6,288, forward strand.
GAAAGGCCGGAGTCCTAGGCCCCTAGACGATGGAGACGTTAGACTTATCTGAACATGCTGTGAAATTTTGCCTTCAAACTTGATTTTGTCAATCCGCATAGCAAATTTTTTTGAGAAAAACGCAAATCAGTCTAAGAATTTTTGATAGGCGTCGACCGCCAATTCGTCGCATCGCTCGTTTTGAGGGTGGCCGGCGTGACCGCGAACATGCTCGAAGGTCACATCGTGGATTTGAGTCAGCCGATCCATTTCTTTCCATAGTTCCTCATTTTTTACAGGTTCGAATCGATTTTTGACTTTTCGCTTCCAGCCGTTCCGCTTCCATGCATGAATCCATTGAGTGATGCCATTTTTGACGTAGGAACTATCCGTTACGACATGCACTTTCGTAGGTCTTTTCAAGCGCTTCAGGCCCTCGATAACCGCTTGCATTTCCATGCGATTGTTGGTTGTCTCGGCTTCTCCGCCGCTTTCTTCTTTCTCTCCGCCGGTCGGGACGTGGTGCAGGATGAACGCCCAGCCGCCGGGGCCGGGATTTCCGCTGCAGGCGCCGTCCGTATAGAGAATGACTTCCGACTCGGTTTTCTTTTGATTAGGCATGGAGAACTCCGTATTTGTTTGTGATTTGTCTATTGTAATGGCGTTTTTCGATTTAGAAACCGATAAAAAAAACGGCCCGCCAAGATGGGCGGACCGTTTTCGAATCTTACAGAGTCGATATCAATAAAGATCCCACTGCTGTACGGAGGTGTCTTCGGCAAAGGGGCTTTCTAGAACGATGACCAGCGCTTGTTCGGCCGGGGTGAGGTCGTTCAATTCGTCATCCCAGAAAATGCCGTCGGCGCTGATGGCGATGATTTGGTTATTCATGGCAACGTTGGGTTCGTGCGTGTTGATGCCAAGTATATCTCCTTCCCATCCATCATGGTTTTGGAACGCATAGAAGGAGGGTGTGACCGGCTCCATATTGCTGTCGAAAATACGCGCAACGACTTGCTCTGAACTGGTAAGAGCGGCGTCCGCTTCATAGACGACGCAGAAATTGCCGGCGTCGTCGCAGGCGATCTCAGCCCGGTCGAAGGCAAATTCCGATCCTAGATAGGTTTCTTCGTTGGCGAAGATTTCAGCGAAGCCTTGTATGTCGTCGGGGCCTGTTGAATTCACGGCGTCGAATCGTGCAACGACCATGTCGCTCGCACTATCCTTCCCGGCAAAATAAACATAGTTGGCCCCGATGTTCGAGCAGATGCGCGAACCGTCGCCGCGGCCGGTATCCGCAACCGTGATGCCGATATCTTGTTGATTAAAGAAATATTGCATGTTGCCGTCATTGTCATAAACGGTGAAAATCGCTTCAGAGCGGACGCAGAAGCCTCCATTGAAAGCGGCTACGTTCGACCAAATGCTGTGGGCGCCTTCATCGCCGGCCGCATTGAAGGGCGCTTTGATGACTTCGCCGGTCTCGCCGTTAAATATCGTGGCGATGGCGCCATTGCCTGATGTAACAATATTTTTAGTTTGATCTTCAACGACCGTTAGAATATTGCCGTTCGATAAGAAGCGCAATTCTCCGCCGTATCTCATTTGAGACCCGTTTTGCGCGCCCGCCGGGCCGCCGGATTGATAAATAGGATCAAATGCGTTTGTGATAGGAACGGGACCGTCGGCGGTTTTGTTGAAAATCTGCACGGTTCCAACGCGGTCGTCATACGCATAATCCTGCCACCAGCGGTCTTCCGTGTTGAATTCATCATAGAGGTAGGGCGTCGATTCCATGCCGACAATATAACGAGTTCCGCCGGGGGTTCGGTCTGCGGCCACGCGCGCGGGGTTTCCATCGGTGCGTTTTTCATTGAAGGGGCCGGTCCATGGCTCGCCGGCGTCAGTGTAAAAAGCCCAATATTCCTCCACTTCACCCGAGGCGGGATCCACAAATGCGACCTTCATATTCATCCCAGCTTCATTCTCTGGATAAGTGTTGGCGCCGACTAATACGGTTCCATCTCCAAAGATATCGGTGAAGGGCTCCCAGTATTTGCCATTATCCTGATCAGCTTTGAATATCCACGTATCAGGGACGACGACGTTAATTCCTGCTGCTTCATGATCAACGGGTAAATCTTGCGCAAAGGTGCTGGTAATTCCCAAGATGGCAGTCAGAAGTACAATCAGCATTATTTTTGATTTCATTGCGTTTTACTCCTAGAATGAATACTGCCTTCTTCTCTCCGGTTGAATGACGCTTGAATGTCTCTTGTTTGTAGATTTTTTTTTAGAATTTAATCACCCCTTTCACGATAGTAGGATAAAATTAGCAACAACTGCATTATAAATAAAAAAAGCCGCTTAAAAAAGGCTGTCAATAAAAATCCCTCGATTTTTAAGTCAATCGAGGGATTTTTTAGGTGGTTGCGTAGTATTAAATATGTTTACCAGAGGTCAACGCTGGCGCTTAAGCGGGCGTCCAAAGCGCGATTGATTTTTTCCAGCGATTCAGCCAAATGGTCGCGTGAATAATCGTCAATCGCATTGGACGATTCGATATGTTTGACTATCTCTCCTATTTGCCGCTGCAAATCCACCAAGGTTCGCCAGGCCTGCGTGCGCGCGTCGTCGGGCATTCCAAACGAGGGCTCCAGCATAATTTCGATCATCAATTTGACATGTTCGCGCTGCAGGATGCGCTGATAGGTCGATATGAAAGGCTTGTCATTCGTGTAGGGGGCGTCCTTCATCTCTTGATAGACTTCATTCCAAACGCCTTGTTTGATCCGCCGGAATAATTCGGGCAGGGTAAAGTCGACTTCGCCTTGCGGGCGTTGTTTTTCCGCGTCGAGAATGCGGCGAATGACCATGGGAGAGTAGGTCTGGTATAAGACGGATTTATAGAGATTTTGTACGACGACGCTGAGTGGATATTCGCTCGAAGGTCCGGGCCAATTGGCGCCCCAATGGTACCATTTTTCAGCGGCCAGCATGTTGAGGATTTCCGGATTCACTTCAAACAGATCGTCGTCGAAAATGGTTTCGACCAGGAAATTGACGGCCTCGCGCTGCCGCGCCGCCGAGACGGGCTCGAGCGGGGGGCGATCGTTCTCGCCGCCTTTTTTCACCCGGTTGACGTATTGGCCGCCAAGATATTTGATGGCGAAGTCGGCGCTCTCGAAATAATAATTAAGCAGGCGGCTGAAGGCATTGCGGACCATCAAGTACGAGTCTCCATCTTTAACCAGTTTCGGAAGTTTGGGAATCGTATCTAAAATCAGCTGGGTTTGCTGTTTGGCATAGTTGAGGGGATCGCGGCCCAGATCGAACTGGTTGCAGAGCGGATCAACGCCCGGGCCGGAATAAGGCGACATGCTGTAGAGATCTTCATCCGTTCCGTATGTCAATTCGGTGGTTTCCGCCTTCTCTGCGATGGCGTTCAGCAGATCCTCCTCTGTTTCGCCTGTGGCGGGCTTGATCTCCTTGTAAGCGTATTCAATGGCCAGGTAATCGTACGGGCCGATGGTAGGTTCGAAATAGAATCCCTGCTCGACGCCTTCGGGCGCTATATTGACGGGCGTGTAATCCATAATGCTGGAGCTGAAGCTTTTTTGGGCAGTCAGTTCTTTGTCATGCAGCTGATCGATTGTGAGCATGGTGCTGGCTTCGAAATTGTGGCGAAGCCCTAAGACGTGGCCGAATTCGTGGCAGACGACCGAAAACAGATATTGGGAAATGAAATCGTCCAACTCTTCGCCGGTCACATTCTCAATGCCGGCGCGGGCGGCCATCACCGTCAAGCCGATCATGGCGTTGTCGGCTTTTTCCTGTTGATAATTGTCTTGCATTCGAATGAAATGGGACGGGCTCTCCTTCGATTGCTGCATCTTCTCTAAATCCATGCGATCCGGTTCGCGATACTGCCGGAATGCAAGAAGATTCCGAATGACATCCGCTTCGAGAAGGAAATTTCCCTGCAGGATTTCACCGTTTCTCGGATCGGAAATCCACTGAGCGACTCCGCTGTAAGCCATATCGTACGATTCGTTCCAATGAATCGTATTGTATCGAGCGTCCGAAACATCCCATTCGGCGTCGTCGGGCTGCTGTTTGACGACCAAGGCGTCTTTAACGCCGATTTTTTCGAAGGCTTTGTTCCATTCCAACAATCCGTCGCGAATGGGTTTTCGATATTTTTCGGGGACGGTATTTTCAATCCAAACCACCAAGGACTTGACCGGCGGCGACATCTCCAATTCCGGACTCGCTTTGCGAATATCCCACTTGTTGATCATGAGATTGAATGGAGAGGTGCGTTCTTTATCGGAAAAATCAACTTGCGCGTCGACAAAATGTCCGATGCGTTGATCCGCCATTCTCGGTTGGAAATCGGGATTGTCTTTTAACTGACGAATATCGGCCAGAACATCCAATTGTGCGCTGCCGGGAGAGGGAACCGTCACAGATCCCGAAGAACTGTTCGATCGAAACGCGTATAAAGTGCGAACCACGATGTTTTCGGGGAAGACCTTCGATTCCTTCACATAACTCTCTCCTCGATCAAAGCCGTACGCGCCGCTCAAGGATCGATTGACGTCGGGACCGATATTGAATATGTCTGATAAAAAGAATTTGCCCATTTCAATCAGGCAGCCGGAGTCTTCGGGATTGGTGGCCTCGACCGGGAAAGAGGCGATGATTGAATCTTGATAATTCTTTTTCAAGGCCGCTTGGGTTTTCGAACCTTCGGCCGCCGTGAATCGAATATTTTTCTGCATTAACTGAAGTTTGTCATCGATCTTACGAAAATGAACAATCATACTGCCCAGATAGGCGCCCGGTTTGATCCTGCCCGCCCCCAATCCCGTCGCTAATTTTCCTGAAACCAAGAAATCCTTATCGAGTTGATCGGTTTTGACATCCCAGTAAATTTTGTCATCTTTGCGAGTATATAGGGTGAAGAGGCCGGCCTCTTTGGTGGCGTCTTTGATCAATTCATCAAATTTCCCCGGTTTTTCCGGTTTTTCGCCGTTGGAAGGTTGACTGGGAGCGCCGTTGGCGGCCGGTTTCGGGCCCGGTTTTGCGCTGGGCGCCGCCGCCCCGGTTGTTTTCGTCATTTCGCCGGAGATGGTTCCGCCGTTTACAGTGACTTTTGAATTGATGAATATCGCTTGGATGCCGTAGTTGTATACTTTGACGTCGCCAACTTCGTTGTCGATCGAGTTGTCAATTTCCGTTTCCTCCACTTCAACTTCGTCGCATTCCTCCTCGAATTCCGCCTCTATTTCCGGCGTGCAGCATTCGATTTCTGCCGTGCTTTCGCTGATTTCGGCGTCCGCTTTCTTTTCTTCTTCGCCATAGGCCGGCGCGAAAACGATGGCGGAAGCGAAGAATAAAGCCAAAATTCCTCTACTTATGAGATTGGACATGGAACAAACTCCTTCAGGGTATTCTGAGACTTTACTGTAGGTGGATCAACTATTTCTCAATCGTCAAAATAGATTAAGACAAGATGGTAGATTATAGGCTTCAAGCGGTGGATCAGACTAGGGTGAAGTTGGATTCGGCGATGAAGACGATTCATTGAAATTCAGAGCGTCAGGGCAAGGACCAATCGGTGTGAGGGATGCGATTTTCGATAAACCAGCCGTATAGAAGACGGCTGTAGGTTTGGGGCTTTATTTTATGCCGATTATAAAAAGGCTGCAATAATTTTTGTAATTCTGGGAGATTATAGAATGGGACGGCGGGGAAATAATGATGCTCCAAGTGGTAGTTTGAATATAGATACACATGATCCCAAAAACAACTGCCCTTCATGAGCGTCGACCATTGGGCGGCGTCGTTGGGATTGACGTTATAGTGCTGCCCGAGGCGGTTGATCGTGAAGGCGACGGGGAAAACAAAGAAATAGGGTATGGCGTACAATTGAATAAATGTCCAAACGCCGCCAGAGAACAGGATTAAAAACATCGCGAGAAAATGAACGGAAAGCGTAATGCGGCGCTCCATTCGAATCGTACGCTGCAATTCGAGGGAATAGTTTTTTACTTCCTGCGCCGCGGCGCGAAAATAAATAGGGAACAAGGCGGGCGTCATATATAAGAATTTATACCAGCGTTTGATTTTTTTAGGGGTTAAATGCGCGCGCTTGGGATCGTCTTGGGAAGAGCCCAGCTCTTGATGGTGATCCAAATGCCATCGGGTGAATTGAGAGCGAGATAGACCGCAGGGCAAAGCGTACAGCCATCCGAGAAAGAAATTCCAGCCGGGGCGGCGCTTCTCGAAGACCGCGTTATGGATCACTTCATGCAGCAGAATAGAAAAATCGAAAATAACGAAGCCGAGCGCAATGGAGCAGGGAAGCCAGATCAAGGCGGAATCGAAATGAAGGATGCCGAATACGGCCAATGCCGCGATCAAGAATTGGCGGAGGACGATGGAAAAATGTCTCTTCGCCGAGCAGCAATGCAGTTCGCGCAGAACATCTCGCGGAATCGCGTCGTGCAACTCGCGCCGAAAATCCTTGGAGTGTTTATAGTAATATCGATTTTTATGGCGGCTTTCTGTTTCTGTTTTCATGCGATTGAATGGAATGCATTTTTCGGGCGTTTTTTACAATTTTATGAGGCGATTTCTATCCTGCAAGAAAAAAAACATCTGTTTATGTTGTGAAAAAGAGATAGCAAGAGGATTCATGGCGTGCTCGGACGTCGTAAATTATTTTTTACGAATGGATGCGTCTTGGGTTTTCGGATTTTTAACGCGCGCTGGTTCTAAAAAAATGGCTTGGGGGTTGATTTTTTCATGCTGCAGCCGGTGACGCGCCGTCTGGCAATACTCCGGATTCAAATCGATGCCGATGTAATTTCGGTTCATGGCTTTGGCGGCTGCGCATGTGGCGCCGGCGCCGTTGAAGGGATCGAGAACGATATCGCCGGCAAATCCCGCTTTCGGACAGCGCGCAAAGGTGTACATCATAATCAGCCGCTGCGGCAGTACGACGGGGAACGGGCAGGGATGCCCTCCGGCTCGCTTGACGTCGGCTGGATACATGGGCCAGACCTGCATGGTTAAATTGCGCCATTCATCCTGAGTCATGCGGCTGGCTTCCTTGGCTTCTTTGGCGATCGGCGGCGGAGAACCGTCTTTCACGAATACGTTGATGAATTCCATGGTGTTGTCTTCATAAATATTCGGCGGGTATGGGTAACTGCCGAACATTTTGACGGTCGTCTGCTTCTGCCAGATAAACAGGCTGTACCGGTGAAAACCCTCGATGCCTGATAAAATCGATTGTTCGATATCGCTGCTGATGTTCTTCAGATGCCGGGTGTGCTGATTGTTGATGACTTTTTTGGGAATGGGCATGATGGGCGTAACGACGGCCAGTTTCCCATTAGGGATCAGAACGCGGTGCACTTCTCTCCAAACATGCAGCAGATCGCCGATGTATTGATCATACTCTGTATGTCCGATTTGACCGTCATTCTCATAATCGATTACATTCCAATAGGGCGGACTGGTGACGGATAGGGCGATGCACGCATCGGGGATTTTTTCCAAAGCATGGAGGGCGTCCGCCTCCATAATCGTATTGACATGCTGCTTGGGCCATGCGGATGAATGCGGGATGCGGCGTCTTGAATTCATAGTAAGATGATGAGTATTAAAAAATGGGAATAAAATTCAAAGAGCGGCATCACCAAATGAGGATGCCGCTCTTTATTTGACATGGAAGATTTAAATTGTCAAGTTAGGGTGAATCACGCTTCTTCCCAATGTTTTTTCAAGTATTCAATCGCTTTGGGCATTTCGGTGCGCCGGTTTTGTTCCCCTGCGTCTTTACCCGTGGCGGGCCCTTCGCAGCCGCATTCGAAACTGCAGTAATCCTGATAGCCGATCTCTTTTAACGCGCGGAATCCGGGTCGGAAGTCGCTGTTGTCGTAGCCCGGCTGTTTTCGCCGCGGCCGGCTGGCCAAGTGAACATGATGCAGCCATTTTCTGGCTGTCAGGAAGGCGCTGTATTCGCAGGCTTCCTCGCGGCCCATGTGGTAAAAGTCGCCCATCATGCAGATATAGGGATGATCCACTTCCTGGCAGATTTTGGCGGCGTCGGCCAATTGGCGCACATACCAGGTTTCATAGCGGTTGAGCGGCTCGAGCAGCATGCGGCATTTGGATTTCTCGGCGTGCTCGGCGATTTCTTTGAGAAAATCGATTATCATGAAGCGAGCGGACACCCAGCCGACTTGAGATTGGCTGTTAAATGCCGGAACGTAAATCAAGCCGGTTGAACCTAATTCGCCGGCGGCTTCCAGGATCAGTTTCATGGTTTCCATGGCTTTTTTACGTTGATCCGGCCATTCGGAGACGGGTGCGCCTTCAAAACCGGCGCAGATGGCGCTGACTTTGATGTTCCTTCCGCTTAAGGCTTTTTTGATACCGTCAACCCGCTCCCATAGTTTAGATCCGCCGGGTTCGTAGCCGACAATGCCGTGGGCTTCCATGAAATCTAACTTTTCATCCAGTGATCTCCCGGGCATGGCTCCTTCTTGCGAAGAGAGTTTTAGTACGCCTTCTTTACCCGTCTCGTTGATGGAAAAGGCGGAAGCGGTTTGCGTTCCCAACGCCATGCCGGCTCCAACCATTGCGCTGCTGGCTATGAATGTTCTCCGCGAATGCGTCATTTCAAATTCCTCCAAAGTTTTTTGTTGCTCCCACTCAATGTTGTGGAAGAGAAGTAGGGATTTGGATGTTACTGAACAGATCCATCCCTGCGTTTTTTGTCAATCGGATTGCTTCTTACAAACTTATTGTTCGCATTGTTCGTTCAACCATCGCGCGACGTCCGGAGCGTGATAGGTTAAAATGAGATCGGCGCCGGCTCGTTTGAACGCGGTCATATTCTCCATCACGACGCGCTTTTCATCAATCCATCCGCGCTCCGAGGCGGCTTTGACCTGAGAATATTCGCCGCTGACGTTGTACACGGCCAAGGGAACGTCGAAGCGGCTGCGCAGGTCGCGCAGAATATCCAAGTAAGGCAGGCCCGGCTTGACCATTATGATGTCCGCGCCTTCATCGATGTCCAATTCGGCTTGGCGCATGGCTTCCATGCGATTGGGAGGATCCATCTGATGCGAGCGGCGGTCGCCGAACGCAGGGGCCGACTCAGCGGCGTCGCGAAACGGCCCGTAGTAGCCGGACGAATATTTCACCGAATAGGACATGATCGGCATATAGGCGAAATCCGCATCGTCGAGTTCCTGCCGGATGATCCCGACGCGGCCGTCCATCATGTCGGAAGGAGCGACCATGTCGCAGCCGGCCTGGGCGTGAACGACGGCTTCGCGCGCTAGAAGCTCCACCGTCTCGTCGTTAAGGATGGATTCTCCCTCCAGCATGCCGCAGTGTCCGTGGCTGGTGTATTCGCAAAGGCATACATCCGTTATGACGACTAAAGAGGCGCAGGATTTTTTGATTTGTTCGATGGCGCGAGGAATGACGCCGCTTTCGGAGTAGGCCTGCGAACCTCTTTCGTCTTTCTCTTCGGGGATGCCGAATAGAATGACCGCTGGAATTCCCAGATCTTCGATCTGCCTGCACTGCTCGCCGATGCGATCCACGCCCCATTGGAAGCAGCCCGGCATAGAAGCGATGGATTTTTGGGCCCCGGCTTCATAAGTTACAAACATCGGATAAATCAGATCGTCCAGCCGTACATGATTTTCGCGGATCATATCGCGAATGCGCGAATTCATGCGCAAACGGCGCGGGCGGTGGAGAAAATCATACTGCATGATCAAAGCCTCTTGTTTTCAAAGATTCATGCGTTGTTCCGACGCTGTCAGCAATCTAGAAAAATAGTATAGAAAAACAGTATTCACACAAAGTCTAGAAAAAGAAAGACGATCATACTCGCCATTTCACCGTTGTTGTCTGTCCGTTATTATCCTGATTGCCGCCGATGGTGTGAAGAGTGAATCGACCGTCTTGGGCGGTCAATTCCGCCTCGATCCATCCGACGGGATCCTGATCGCTGAAATTGTACCCTACGGCGGGAATGTTGATCAGCTGGATGCCCATTTTTTCCTGGAAGTCATACACATGCGAATGCCCGTAGACGATGGCTTTGACCTGGTCCGAAGGAACAATGATGGGGAACAAGCGTTCGACGTCTACGAGGGAACCATCCGCATCCGTCATGGTGTGATGGAAAAACAGGAGAGTCGGTTTAGGCTGCGCCTCTTTCAAGAAGGCTCGAAGCCATTCGCGCTGGTTTTTACCCAATTGCCCGGGCGTGATATTGGTGGATAAAAGCGAATCGAGAACGATGAAGCGCACCGGTCCGGCTTCAATGACGGAAACGTGTTTGCCGGAAACATTTTGCTTGCCGGGATGGTCATGAAACGCGTTCAAGAAGTTAGAGCGGTTGTCATGATTTCCTAAGGCCATGCAAACCGGCATCGTTTGAAGAATTGGATCGCATACGGTTTTGAGAGATGCGTAATCGCCGTTGAAGCCTTCCAAGCGGGCCAGGTCGCCGGTGATTATCGCTCCCTCCGGTTGAGCGGAGGCGATATCCGCCGTCGTTTTTTTCATATTATCGAAGGGGTGAAATCCTCGATATTCGTTGGATGGATCGCGCGGGACGTGCGTATCCGATAAAAACGCCCAGCGGGCGCTCTTGGCGTCTTGGCCGAACGAAAAATGAGGCGCGGCCAGAGCGCCGGCGCCGATGATCGCTGTTCGCAGGAAATTTCGCCGATTTGATTGGGAGGTTAATACAAAAGGCATTCTTTTCATCCTTTCCGGCTGGAACATACTTTTTGTGCAGCATGAAGCATATTGTGTCACTCAGATATTTTGCGTCCAGTCAACCGTTCATGCTTCGCCGCTTTGAGGGAGCGGTTATCTGGCTGCTTTGACCTTGTTGACAATTTTTCCGAGGCCTTCAACGCCGACTTCCATGATATCGCCCGCTTGGGCGGGTAGGGCTTCGGTCGTCGCTGTGAAGATGACGTCGCCCGGATCGAGGGAAAAAACGCGCGATAGATCGCTGACCATCTTCTCCGGCGTGTAGGCTAGGTTTGACGTATTGTGCTCGTAAACCAGTTTTTCCCCTGTCTCCGGATTCGTGACGGTTAAAGTGCGCAAGCGGTTTTTCCAATCGACTCCGCGATGGATGAAGGGGCCATAGGGCGCAAATCCGTCGCCCATTTTCAATCCGGGCGACAGCAGCGTTTCTTCTTGGTCCAACGGCTCCCCTTGGATGCGGTGGTAGGAGGTTGCGTCTCCGACGATATCGTTGCCGACCGTGTATCCGAAAATGGCTTCTTTGGCTTCCTCGATGGAGGCGTCTTTGACATGCTTTCCGATTACGATCACAAGTTCGGTTTCGACGAGCAGAGTGTCCAAGGAAACGGGCAGGATCACGTCTTCATTCGGTGATGCGGCGGCGGAAGGGGGCTTGAGGAACCAGCGGATCGTGTTGAAGGGAATTTTTCCATTCGTCCAATTTTCTTTGTAAGCGCCGGACAGGCCGAAGATTTTTTGCGGTTCGCTGGGGTGCAGCAGTTTGACCTGTTTTATCATGATGGAGTGGCCGGTCTCCACCCCGCCGTTCCAGGGAGCGTCGTTCAGTTGATGAACGACGTTGCCGTAGACTTGGCCGTAATAAGTTTCGCCGCCCGCTTGATACCGGCAAAAGACTTCTTCGCTCCATGCTCCCCCTAAAGGAAGGATGAGGGAAAGCATCATCCATAAGACCATTCGTTTCATTGTTTCATCCCTTTCTGATTGAATTTAATTGACAATCCATCTTACGCCAATCGATTTTCTTCGCAATCAAAATAGTGTAGCGCATCGCTGTCATGAAATTTACGGGCCAGGTTTTCTAAATAATACAGCGTCGGCGCGCAGATGTGCATGTTATTGAGAAAAGGTTGGGTGTAATTTACATCGCCGTGCTTGGCGCCGTCCACGTGAATGGGGATGTTTTCTCCTTTGACTTTTCGAAACTGTCCGTTGTGGTTGTTCCAATCCACGCCTTCAGTCAGGAAGCCGTGCTCGCCGTGGTGATGCAGAGCCGCCGTGCGCAGGATGGTGAGCCCTTTGAGTTCGTAAGATCGAATCCGAGAGGCGGCGGCCGCTTCGAAGTAGGCTAAGGCCGCCTCTGCATCTTCCCAAAGATAAGAGGTATCCCAGGATTTTTCCATATAGAGCAAACCGCGCGTAACGACGCCGTTGCGGTCTTCATGCATCTCGAATTGTTCAAGGCCGTGCAGGCAGTTGGACAACGCCCATTCGTAGAGAGCTGTGTCGCGCAGGAGGTTAGCCGCCCGGGTGATGCAGCGGAAGCCTACGCTGTAAGCGACGTTTTCGTGATCGTCATAGGTGTCGTGATTGATGCTGCCGAACGCTCCGCCGATGTCGCGGTACGCCTCCGCCGCCCTGCGTATTTCGTCCCGGTAGTCGCGATAGCCGCGTCGAGTCAATTCCACCCAAAGCCAGAGCAGATATACGCCGTCGCCGCTATGGTCGAATTGGGAGTCGGGCGAATCGCCCCAGGCGTTGTAATTGGCGTGCGAGCCGTCCGGCTTCAGGCGTCTTGGATACCATCCGTTGGCGCATGGTTTGACGCGCTGCTTCAGCCAATCTGCAGTGCGCAGGGCGGTTTGCTGCAATCGGCTGCGTAAAGGCTCTCCGACTTCGTCCGACGCCCACAGCAGCTGCAATGCGATATGAGCCGTGGATCCGGGGCAGAACCAGTTCTCAAATTTGGGATTGTGCATGTAATTCAAACTGCGCTTGTCGGTTGCGATGTCGCGATATGGCGTCACAAAACCGTTGTCCTGAAAAAAACCCCCTTCCAGGGCATGATGCAGCAGAGATACGCCGATGGCGTTCATGCGCGGATCGTGAAAAATCCGGGCGTACCACAGTATTTCGTAGGCGCCCCCCACAATATTGGCCGCCCATCCCACGCCTTCCAATTCCCCGAATTCATGCCATTTCGCCGGTTCGCCGTTTGGATCGACAAAAGTGGATGCAGCGCATAGGTTTCCATTATATGTAGTTAAACATCGCCGGGTAGTGAACCGGAGCGAATCCTGAAGACTGTCGACGATCGTGTATTGACTGTTCGCTTTTCGATAGAAATGAGTTGACATGCAATCCTCCGAATTTGTTATAGATCTTTATAGGAAAAATTTAGTTTACCAGACAAACACTACTTTGGGCGAGTTCTCCGGCGGGAATGAGTGAAAGAGAGAACGGCGGCGAAGAGCATAAATGATCGATTATTCGACCGGTTTTTTAATGTTATTTGTATTTTAAATTAGTAAAAGCGTTTGATGATGGAGCCTTGAAGCGCGTATGAAAATTATTAAATTTGGAGACAAAAAGGATAAACTATGGTATAGTAAATCGATGGGATGTGCTTCTTTTCACTTTATGATTTGCGTGTTACTTTCTATGGGGAGGTGAGTGCTTATCGTCTCTATACTTGTGCGGCGATAGTGCGAAAGGTCGATGATTCGTTCTTCCAATAAATCAATTCAATGCGCCTCGACGCTCGAAGAAGTCGGCAAAATTCTTCAAACAGTTATTCGTGCGGCTCGCGCAGCCGGCATGGCGGAGAAAAATATTTGGAAATTAGAAACTTCGCTGGACGAGGCTTGCACCAATATTGTTTGTTATGGCTACAAGGGAAGCGGAAACGGAGCGATTTCAGTGCGTTGGGAAGTGGATGAAGATCGGTTTATCGTTACGATTGAAGATCAAGGCGTTCCCTTCGATCAAACCGAACCGACTCATCCCGATTTCGACTGCGATATCTGCAAACGAAAAATCGGCGGTTTGGGTCGGTTTATCATGTCGCAATTTCTCGACGACATGATCTATCAACGCATGAAGGGTAAAAACCGATTGATCCTCATAAAAAATCTCCACTGCGAGGAAGAAATAGAGGCCGAGAAAGTATCCGGCGCGGCCAAAATCAAATCGTAGTTTTTTGTGTTTGTGCATAAGAAATTCTCCTCTTGTTCATCCAACAACCTTCCTATAATGTAATATTTATCCATTTCTTGATATTGAGATTTATGAGTATCGAAAATTTTTTTTCGTGAAAATGTCGGTATTTTGCATCCTTGTCGCTACCTTAAAAATTGGCAACGGAAATTCTGCACTACCAGTGGAGGGAGTCGAATGGCGAGAACGATTGGCGTTTTTCTATTTTTCTTTGGATTCATTTGTATGATTGCCTTGAACCTATATTCCGATGCGAGCGAGCGTTCGTCGAAACATTCAGAGGGCGCTATTTGGAGCGATTCCGCCCGGAAAGAATACCCCTTGCATCCGGCCATTTTAGACTCGATGCCTGACATCCCTTCGCCCTGCCGCAGCGCCGGCGGTTTGGAAGCCGTCACGATTCTCACAGAGAAAAAAGAGTACGTTCTCGTTCCGGTTGCGTTCACGCCGGGTGAATCGTCGCCTCCGTGGAATCAACCGCTTCAGGTCGATGGCGAGGATTTTCCCACGCTGGGCAGATGCGGCCTGCATTCTGAAATCGAATTGGATATGACCCGGCGCATCACCGGCCGATCCATCGCGGAAATAACCGAATTGGGCCGGCCGGATCGATTGTCCACAGACGGCTTCCTCTGCGAGGATGAAGACATCCTTTCCGTCTTAAAAGGGGATAACCGGTTGGTAAAGAGGATGGGATTGACTCATTTCGAATTGGCGGCGCCGTTGATTCACTTATGCGGCATGATTCAACATTTTCGGGAAGCGGGCGTATGGAGTAGTCCCTACCATTCTTTGACGGCGCCCGGGCATGTTCTTTACAACGGGAAGAAACTGCAGCTCAAAATCACATTTACCAAAGGCGGGCAGGAATCCATCTTTAACGACGGACTCAATGGGGCGTGGGGAATCGAAATTTGGCGCCAATTCGAACCGGCCGAATTGGATTTTGTCCACCAAAAATACTCTCATCTGGATGAGACCGAAATAAACGCTTTGGTAGAAGGATTATCGCATTTGTTCATTGGCGAGATGGCGCCGTTTTATATTTACAGATACGGATTTTATGAAGGACATACCGGATGGAGGGCCGATCCCATCACCATTGCTTCTTTATTCGGTTTACGAACTCTCGAACAGATCGAGAGCGCATTTCCAAAACAAACGCATGAAGTTTTGTCGCGTCATCATGCAAGCGAACGATAATTCAGACGTAATGCGTAAAGGGAATAAGCCCTTTAAACGGGGAAAGTACGATGAAACGATTTTGTTTATTCCTCATGATGGCGATCGCTGCGATTGTCAGCGGCGCCGCGATGGATTCTTTGGAAAACTTGTCCGATCGCATTCAAACTCACATCGATGGGCTTTCTTCGCGCGATTGGGATAAAAACATGGATGCGTTGGTGAAAATCGGCGAACCGGCTGTTTCTTTTTTAATTTCCGCCATGAACCAACCCGTGCAGGATTCATTGTGGCGGCAGAGGCGTTCCGCCGGAGCATTGGGGCGAATCGGGTCGCCGGCGGCGGAGCGGGCGCTTCTGGAAGCGACTCATGATGGAAGCCTGAATATCCATGTTCGCCGGTCGGCGGTCGAGGCCTTGGGACAAATTGCATCGCCGCAAGCGCTGCAGACCATAAAAAATATCGTGCAGGACATACAATTCGATGTCAATCTGCGTTCGTCGGGGGTGTATGCATTGAAGAATTTTCCCGGCGACGACGCCGTCGCGATATTGAAAAGAGCGATGGAGAGCGATGAACCTCCCATTCATTATCGCGCGGGTGAAGCGCTGGCGGAAATGGGCTCGCGCAAAGCGACAGCGGCTTTGCTTCAAGGCATCCGGATCAATCCGGCGTGCCTTTATGATCGAGAAGTGCGCAGCGCCATTGTGAATGCTCCGCTGGAAGAGGCCCTTCCTGTTTTGATCGAACTCCTGCCGAGCGAGAAATGGTCGGTGCGCTCCAGCGTCGTTCAAATTCTCGAAGAAATGGGAGAGGCCGGCGTTCCCGCATTGCTCAATGCCTTGTCGCATTCCGATCCTCGAACGCGATGGATCGCAGTGCGGATCCTGAGCAGAATACAGCCGGAGGGGGACTTCAAAACATGGCTCGAGATGTTGAAGGATCGTCATTGGATGGTTCGGAATGAAGCGGCCGTCGCCTTGGTGAATCATCCTTCCAAAGAAATGATCGCGCCGCTCATCGAATTGATGCGAAATGAACGATCTGAGGTACAAATCGAGGCCGCTTGGATTTTAGGAGAAAAACGTGCGACTGGATCAGTTGACGCTTTGATCTCCTTGTTACAAGAGAAGGGAGACGCGGCCTGGATGGCGGCCGTCTCCCTGGGGAAAATTCGGGCGCAGGAAGCGGAGAAGGCGCTTCTTGAAGGGCTTCGGGGGAACGACATGCAGGTTCGACGCTCGTCCGCTTGGGCTTTGCATCAAATGGGATTGACCGCCAACTTTGATGCTGACATGAATCAAACCGAAGATCCAGATGATGAAATAAAATTTTGGATTAACTCAAATGAATGGTCAGTCATAAAGTGAACCGGATTCAACAAGAAAAAATCGCCTGCCTGTTTTGGATCCTTTCCCACCTCCGGATAAAATGTTCACAGCAAATAGTGAAGGAATGCCATCTTTCGCGTATCATCGATCACGATTGATATTGGGAGGAATTAGAAAATGGATCCAAATTCTGCCGCGCAATGTTCGCTGCTCAGTGAAAAAAGATGCGTCCCCTGTGAAGGAGGAGTCGAGAAACTGCAAGAGAATCAAATTCAAGAATTACTGAAAAAGATCGACGGATGGAGCGTCGAGCAAGACAAGTTAAGGAAGACGTTTCAATTCAAAAATTTCATTCAAGCCATCGGGTTCATCAACCAGGCGGCCATTGCAGCGGAAGTCGAAGGGCATCATCCCGACTTTTGCGTCCATTACAACAAGGTGGATTTTATCATCTGGACGCATGCCATCGGCGGGCTTTCAGAAAACGATTTTATTCTCGCCGCCAAACTGGACGCCTTGCTGCCTTAAAACGTCTGTCCTTCTTCGTTGCATCGGTAGGCGATCACTTGCACTTTTTCCAGCGTCACGCAGCCTTCTTCAATCATATCGTCAAGCAGGGGAATTAGTTTTTGGATGCGCTCCGGCTTGTCGACGATCTCCACGATGATCGGCAGATCTTCGGAGAGGCGCAGCACTTTGTGAGTATGCATGCGGCTGTGCGCCCCGAATCCCATCAAGCCCCGCAGCACTGTCGCGCCCGCCATCCCCATTTCGCGGGCTTTCATGACAATCGCTTCATAAAGAGGCCGGCCGTTATATTTATCGCTCTCTCCAATAAAAATGCGCAGCAGTTCGGCTTCCGCGGGTATTTTCATAATGGAATCCTCACACATAGCGCCCGGCGGCCAATCCGATAAAAAAGATGATTAAACCGCCGACGGTTTGAAATCCGACATTCCACGCGGCCAATCCATACTGGGCGTCGCGCAGCAATTCGCCGGTTTCGAATATATAAGTCGAAAAGGTCGTAAACGCGCCCATGAAACCGGTCAGCACAACGGCGCGAGTTTCACCGCTGATCATCATGCGCTCTTCGGCCAACGACCAGATCAGTCCGAACAAAAAACAGCCGCATAAATTAACGACCGGCGTTCCCCAGGCGAAGCCGACGCCGTCCAAGCGCTGCACTAAACCGGTCAAGCCGTATCGAGCCAGGCTTCCCAGCCCTCCGGCGACGGCAATCAACAGTAATTTATTCATTATCGAATCATTCCTTCAAAAATCATACGCTCTTCAAATAATAGCCGGGGCGAATGAGAAGCCGAAGTTTCTTTCGATGACTTTCCTGTTCTTTGTTATGAGAAATTTAATATTCCAGATAAAAATAGTAAACATATTTGATTTTCTGAGATATATTTCCTGGATCAGGATATATATGGAGAAATTATAATACGGAGGATGATCGAATGATTAGATTAGTTTCTTTTTCTCGGACGTGCTTTTTGGGAATTTGCATGGTTCTTATTCTTGCGCAAATGTTGTTTCTTCCAGACTTTGTTTTGGGTTCGGATCTGAATCCCGAGCCCGTATGGATGAAATTTGAAAGGAGCGGCGGATTCGCAGGATTTACGCAAACCATTGAAATGTCTGAAAATGGCACAGTGGTTTACAACGAGATTCCCAAATTCACGGATATGGAACGCGTGTACATACTGAATCCGGACGGAGTCGATCTTCTTTCCCGCCAGATTGAAGCAATCAACTTTGATAATTTTGCTAAAGAGTACAAGCCGGATCATGTTGTCGCCGATGGATATAAATATGTCATTGATTATGACGAGTCGACCGTAACCGTTTTTCAGGAAGCCGTCATTCCATCGGGATTGCAAAATTTGATCCTTATGTTGGAAGAAATTCTTGCGAAACAATACCTCGATCCATCGTTCGGATTATCTTCCGCATCTCATTGGCAGTTGTATTGAAATCCATTGGCAGATAATACTTGCTGCTATCTCCCTGCCGGAAATACGTTTGCATGTTATTTCCCCAAGTTCGTTCTTGCCGCGATGGCGACAAAATGGCGACGAAATGGCGACGAAATGGGGATGCTTGGTGGATGAAATGGGGATGAAGTTTGCGTTATGATTCCTTCCGGTTTCTGAACAAATCCATCATTGGAGGGAATCATGAAGCGAGATCTTACCCGGTTTGGCATTCTGGGAGCGAGTGCGGCGATGCGAGAACTGACAGACTGGGCGTATGCCGCCGCTCCCCATTGGGATACAATTCTAATTACCGGTGAAAGGGGAACCGGGAAGGAACTTTTAGCGCAGGCCATTCACCGGCTCGGTCCGACTCGCGGCGCAGAGCCGGTGGTTGTAGACTGCGCCGCCCTGCATCCCGCAACGGCGGAGGCCGCCTTGTTCGGGCATGAGCGCG
>JAFGTC010000152.1 GCA_016934335.1 Candidatus Omnitrophota bacterium
CGAAGAACCGTCGTCTCCCGAGCGCGTATAGATTCGAACCATGCTTGATCGTCCTACTTGTTACGTTTCTACTAATAAACAACGACCGGCGCCGGTTCGGGGATCCAAACGACGCCTAATAAAGCATAGCACGAAAAAACCGTAAGGATTGCATTTCAGGCTGGTTGATTTAGTATTTCTCATGCTCCGCCGGCGCCTGCTTGCTGTCATCGCTCCGGCGATTCATTAATAAAGGATAAAAAATGGCACGTTTTGTTATAACCGGCGGCGCCGGATTCATCGGATCTCATTTGGTCGAACATCTTTTGCAGGATCACCATGACGTTGTTGTTCTTGACAATTTCGCCACCGGCCTGCGCGAGAACATCCAGCCGTTTTTGAATCGGATCAAGCTGCATGAAGTGGATCTGCGCGATGCGACCGGCGTGGAGGCGGCGATCGGCGGGGCCGACTATGTGCTTCATCAGGGAGCGCTGCCCTCCGTTCCCCGCTCGATCAAGAATCCTCTCGAAACGCACGACGTCAATGCAACGGGAACCTTGAACGTCCTGTCAGCCGCTGAAAAAACAGGCGTCAAGCGCGTCGTCTACGCCGCGTCATCCTCCGCGTACGGCGACACGACCGAAAAAGTGAAGCATGAAGACATCATTCCCAAGCCGATTTCGCCGTACGGCGTCTCAAAGTTGGCCGGCGAACATTACTGCGCGGCGTTCAATCAGTGCTACGACCTGGAAACGGTCTGCCTGCGGTATTTCAACGTTTTCGGCCCCCGGCAAAATCCCAACTCGCCTTACACGGGAGTGATGGCTATCTTCATTCCATTGATGCTCCAGGGAAAGCGGCCGACGATTTTCGGCGACGGAGGCGCCACCCGCGACTTCACCTTCATCCGCAATAATGTGCACGCCAATATGCTGGCCGCGACATCCCCCGAAGCGCCCGGCGAAACGATGAACATCGCCTGCGGTGCGAGTTACACGGTTTTGAGCATCGTGGAATCGATCAATAAAATCCTGGGAACCGGCATCGAGCCGATTTTTGCCGATCCACGCCCCGGCGACATCAAGCATTCCTGCGCCTGCGTGGATAAAGCGAAATCGATTCTGGGGTATGAACCGCTTGTCAGTTTTGAAGACGGCCTGGCGGAAACCATCGAATGGTATCGGCGGCAATTGAATTTATAATTCCTCATTCCCCCCCGGCCGCAATACAAAACCCGCCAATCGAATCATCAAGCGCGTTGGAATCAATCGTGCGATGAAGATGAACAACTTGTAAACGACGCCGTCAATAACATAGGATCTTTTGCCGATGGCGCGCAAGGCCGTCTGCGCAGCCTGGCGCGGCGTTCGCTTCAGAAACGATGCGTTGCGCTTCATTTGAGCGATATCGAAAAACTCCGTATCGGTGGTGCCCGGCAGCAGCGCCAGCACATCGATTCCGTAAGGCTTCAATTCGCCATGGAGCGCGTTGGCGAGAGCAAATTCATACGCCTTGCCCGCCGAATAATTGGCCATATAGGGCGTCGCGATTCGGCTGACAACGCTGGAGAGAAAGATGACGCCTCCCCTCCCCCGGCGTTTCATATCGGGGATGAAGCGATGCGCCAATTCCGCCATCGCCCGGCAGGCCAGATCGATCATCTTGAGTTCGGAATCAAGATTCAGGCGATCGAATTCGCCATAGCTTCCATAGCCGGCGTTGTTGATTAACAACCCGATTTGCAGATTGTTTTCCGCCGCAAAATCATAGATGCGCCCGGCCGCGCCGGGCTCGGTCAAATCCTGAACGAGGATATGAACCTGAACGCCGAATCGGGATTGCAGATCGCTGCGAACGGCTTGCAGCCGTTCTTCGCGCCGGGCGACGAGCAGTAAATCAAAGCCGCGCCCGGCCAGCAGATCCGCGAACGATTTTCCGATTCCCGACGACGCGCCGGTGATTAAAGCCGCCGGGCCGTATTTTTGCAGAAACGAATCCATTTTTATTCACTACGCTCACGATCCAACAGAACAGCGCCGCTGTGTTATTTCCCCGGGGGGAGAATCAAATAGGTTTGAATCTCTTTGCCGCGAATGGCGATCGGCAGCACGCCTTGATTGGCCTCGCCGGATTCGCCTTCGATGGACCGCTCGACTAGATCGCAGCGCCGCCATTGGAAATTATTCCACAGATGGAACTTCACCTGCGCGTTGGTGGAGGCGCCGTCCAGTTCGCGCAGACGGATGATGACGCCCTCGCCGTTTTCGGCCCACTTGATGTTTTGAATCAAAATATGAGACGCATCGATGGAAGCCAGCGACATTGCAGTCGGAGGCAGAGGGGCATTATTGGGATCGGTGATGCGCAGCGGAACGACGCATAGGGGCGAAGTCGCTTCATCGGCGAAGCGCGTCGATTCGCTCGGCTTGCAGGGCCCGTCATGCATCCAAAGCGAATAGCGGAAAATCGCCGGGCCGCCCTGACTGGCTTTGTAATTGGTGAACCAATAATTGTTCATGACATACGAATAAAAGTGCATATTCGTCAGGGGCAGATGCTCGAGCCACTCCTGCTCGGCGTGCATATCGCATAATTCAACAAGAGGAGCGTCATGAGAAACCAGCGTCATGCCGGCGTCCTGGTTGGAGACGTCTATCCAGCGCCGCAGGGTGTAGATGTTTCGATTGGCGCCGGGAATCTGATCGACTTCAGGACGCATGGTCGCGAGCGGGATTTCCAACGTGAATTGCCCGCCGTCAACCTGGAACGGGAAGGCGAAGCGCACCGCTTCTTTATCGCGAATATCGCTTTTATCCATTGTATTGGTAAAATCGATTCGATTCTGGTTCGGGTAGAGAGAGATTTCCTGACGAAGCCGTTCGATTCCCTGCCCGCCGACTTCCGCCGCTAAAGAATTTCTAAATCCGTCGAATTGCGAGCGGAGAATGACTTGATCGGCGCTCCGGCTCTGCTTTCCATTGGGCCCCAGAACATGCAAGTATTGATTCAAACGATAAGGGCTTTGATCGTCGACCCACTGGCGGTTGTCGGTCAAATGGGTCAATGAGGAGACGCCGCCGGTTTCGGGATCGACCTTGATTTCCCATTCTCCGCCAAGCATTGTTCCATCCGCGACGCTGACAGAGACGTCAGACGAGAGATCCTCGAACGACTGCGGCAGGAATTGATAGACCTTGTAGCCGAACGGCGGGATGTTTTCCGCCTGGAATACATAGCCTTTCAGATTGCGGACGACCGGCGAGGCGTTTCCTTCGCAGTCCACGGCCATCCACTGCTCCGCCGCATTCAGCGGATCGACTTCTTCGTGACGAGCCAAGACGGCTTCTCCGGAGCGCGGCCATTGCGTCAGATTCCATACGGCAAACGTGAAGGGCGTCGCATTTTGAATCCGATCGGACAACGCCCGCAATCCCTTCCGCTTCAGTTGAGACGACATCCACATCGAATCTTCGGCGAAGCGGCGTTTGACTTTCCATTGATGCTGCGCGAAAGGCGAATCGGGCTGCGAGATGCTGTTATGTGCGCCCCAGGTGTGTTCACTGTAGAGCATGGCGTTATCATATCCCTGCTCGAGTTCCTTCAACGGAACCGGCGCCGAACCGCCGGCCGCCCGAGCCAAAGCCCAGGCCGCATCCGCTTCCTCCATGCGAAGCGAGGCCGTCCGATTCATGGCGGTTTCGCGCGCCGACGAAGCCGCGCCGTCCTCCCAATAGGGCGTATAGTCGCCCTGATGCGAAGGAATTTTGTCGGCGTATTTGGATTCCAAATCCTGAAACGCGGCCGGCGCTCCAGACAGGATCAAGCGAGGAACAAGATACTGCTGGTTCCATTCCTGCGCCATGTGCGAAAGATGAGCGGGCGGCGGCGTGTTATCGACCAGGTAGGCGCGAAACTGGGCGACGTCGTACGGATAATTTTCATCTTCCTGATACTGAGACAAAATCTGCAGAAATTGATCGACGCCGTTTTCCGAACGCAGCATGTTGAACGTGTTGGAATAGCCTTGGCCGGTGTTCCAAACCAGGATTTTGCTGCGCCCGTCCGGCCCGATCCAATAATAGGGATGTCCGCCGAGGGCTTTGGTCGCCAAACCGATGCGGGCGTTATAATTCGGCCCCAGGTTGAAATATTTCACGCCCGCGCCCGCCAGGACCGGCACGACGCCCCAGGTGTAGCCGGGGACGTCGGTGATCATGGCTGAAACCACTTCGGGAAGATGCTCCCGCTCCGCCAGGTGCGTGGAGTAATAAACGCTGCGGATCAATTCTTCATCGCCGCACAGAGCCGTCAATAAATTGCAATACAAGGCGTCCAGCGAAAAGATGCCTCGCCGTAAATAATCCAAAAGACGTTTGCAATCCGCATCCGATTCGGTGCGCAGAAAATCTTTCAAGACCCAGGTCACTTCGGGATTCCAGATGTAGTGGGCGTCGTGCATATAATCTTTTTGCAGCGATTCTTCATAGAGATCCCAAGCCTGGCGGAAGAATTTCTTGTGATCGTCCATGACAATCTCTTGCAGATTGGTATATCCGATATCGACATGCGAGCCGGGAAACAGGTAAACCCGCCAATCGCGGCATGGCTTCACGGCGACTCGCTTTTCGTAGATTCGCCCTCGAATCCCGACGCGCAGCAAAACATCCCGCTGTTCGGCTTTCCGGTCGACGGGGATCGTAATGTACTGTTTGTTGAGGGATGCGCCCGTCCAGACCGGCGCATCCGCCTGGTCGGCTTCATAGACCGTCAGGGATTCCAGAGATTGAGGGAGGATGAAGGGAGATAATTTTAAACGGAGCAATTGTTTGCCGCTTTTTTCCACCAAGGGCGGCGAGGCGACGGTTATTACGGAATTCAAGTACTGCTGCTCGTCAAATTGCCCGGGCAGCACCACCGAAACCCCTTCCGGAATTTTTCCATCCGCATCGTTGAGGCGCACGGAGAATCCCCAAAATCCCTTGTCCTGGTCAATTTTGACCAACAAGGGAAGGCGGCCTTTGGGAAGAGAGATTTTGACTTCGTCGCGCTGTCCGAAATCAGGATTCGGTTCGGCGTTGTTGTAAATCAACAAACCATCCAGCCAGATTTTCGCCGTATCGTCGCGGGCGATCTGCATTGTCAGATCCCAATCGCGATCGCTCTCTAAAAGACAAAAGAAATAGGCGGCGACATTCTCGGCGGGTCGCTCCAGATCGGACAAGCGAATATCGGAGTGAGGGTAATAAAGCGCCGTCCACGAATAAGTCGCCTCATTGATGAGGCAGGAGGTGTTGAGTTCGGGAGATAATGAAGACTCATTCGGCAGATATTCGGCGTCGTGACCGGACAAAGGCGCCGAATCGGGAATCGGACCTAATTTCAGCCAGGTTAGAACCGCGCCGTCCGGGGATAACGAATAAACGCTCTCCGGTATGGAGGCGACCGAGTCGATGGATGACAGGAACAAGCAAAGAATCGCTGCTACGATTGGATTGCGCATGATTAACCTCTCTGAATCTCTCTGAACCAAGTTAGACGAATTCCCATAAGGCCATGATATCTAATGATATACTATTCTTTGATTCGATTGGAGAGCAAGGTAAGGAACCAGGTTGACGCCGCCTCATGCGATCTCCAATCAATCTCGCGCCAGTACGCCATTTTACCACACAAGTTCTGCAAATATTAATAGAGAAGATGAAACACCGACGCCGTCAATCCTTGGTTTCGCAATTTGTCAACGACGGCGTTCGCTTCAGATTCGCCGGCGTGAATGCTGAAAAGATTGGAGCCCGATCCGCTCATGCGCGGGGGAGTCGGCGAGGCGGCGGCAAATTTCCGGTAGGCTTCCTCCACAACGGGATAATGCGCAAATACGACCGATTCAAAGGTATTGAACATGCAGGCGGGCACCTCATCCCATTTTTTCCGGGTGATGGCATCGATTAAGTTCTGAGGCGAAGAATGGGCGGGATTTTCATATTCATCCCAGAGACGGTAAGCCGTTTGGGTGGATACGCTTTCGTCGGGCGAGCATAAAACTCCGTACACAGGAGCGTCCGACGGCGATTTTGAGATTTGAAGGGGGGCGATGCGCTCTCCGATCCCGCTGCAGAAGCATATTCCTTCTTCAAAAAAGAACGGGACGTCGGCGCCGAGTCCGGCGGCGATTTCCCGCAGCGCATCCGTGGAAAGGGGATGATCGGCCAGTTGATTGAGAGCGAGGAGCACGGCGGCGGCGTCGCTGCTTCCACCGGCCAATCCCGCGCCAACAGGGATCTTTTTATCGATATGGATGGAAACGCCCTGTTGGAGGCGGGCCTGTTCGCGAAACCGGAAGGCGGCTTGATACGCCGTGTTTCGTTCATCGGTCGGTAAAGACGGATCGCTGCAGGTTAATGTAATGCGAGGTTTTTCGACCAGAGCGCAAGTCGCGACATCATGCAGGGAGATGCGGGCATTGACCATGCTGAGCAGATGATAGCCGTCTTCGCGCCTCCCTTCGATATCGAGAAACAAATTGATTTTTGCGCAGGCGTGAATATTCACGGACGATTTTTCGTTGGGCATGGTCGAAAATTTCCTTTTAGAAGAGCGTTCGCGACATCTCAAGACAGGTTCAAGAAGTTTCTTTCCGAATCTGCAGAATCGCTTCGGCCAGCAGCCAATCTTCCGGAGTAGTCAATTTCATATTCAAATAAGATCCCTCCACCATCTTGATCCTTCCTCCCTGCATCTCCAGCACGGCGCCGTCGTCGGTGGGATATGGCGGCGGCGTGCAGGATCGGTAGGCGGCGAGAATCTCGGAATAGCGAAACGTCTGGGGCGTTTGCGAGAGCCAGAATTTATCGCGCTGATGCGTCTGCATCACAAATCCGGAGCGATCCGTTTCTTTCAGCGTGTCTTTCAGAGGGACGCCGGCCACGCTGCCGGTTTTCTCATCCAGCGCTTCCAGGGATGAAAGGATGAACGATTCTTCGAGAAAGGGTCGCGCAGAGTCGTGAATCAAAACCGCATCCGGCTGAAGTTCGGAGCAGGCCTCCAATCCGCACAACACAGAGTCAAAGCGCTCCGCCCCTCCTTCGACAAAGCGCCCACCGGCTTTGGGGCAATATTGCTTGATGAGAGGTTCGATCTTGGGGAAATCTTCATTTCGTCCGACGACAACGACGGAGGAAACGATCGAGCAGCGCTGCAACGCCTGCATGCTATAAGCCAACACAGGCCGATCGCCCAGCAAACGCAACACCTTGTTTTCTCCGCCGCCCATCCGGCGGCCGCGGCCCGCGGCTAAGAGGACGGCGGCGACAGTTTGTTTTGGATTCATCGATGATTCCAGAATGGCCTTGTGTTCCAGAATGACCTTGTGATTGGATCAAGAAAAGACCACTCCGCGATTCTGCACAGAGTGGTCTTGACCATTACGTTGCAAAGCGGGATTTCGCTTAATCGGACTGGGCTTTATTGATCATCGTCATCAAGCGAGATTTACGCCGCGCGGCGTTTTTGGGATGAATCACATGCTTCTTGGCCGCGGTATCCAATGCGGAAACAGCTGCTTTGAGCTGCTCTTTGGCGGCGTCGAAATTCTTTTCCGATACAGCGGCGCGGACTTTCTTCACCAAGGTGCGGATCTTCGATTTTTCCGCGGCGTTGTTGGCATGACGCTTAACATTCTGGCGCAAACTTTTTTCTGTTGCTTTATGATTTGGCATTATCGTGTTCTCCTCGTCTAAAAATTCCGATTATCGATGCGTGAAGGACAGCAGCGCCATGTTGCGGGCTCTTTTGATGGCGGTTGTCAGCATACGCTGATGATGAGCGCATGTTCCGGTGATGCGACGAGGCATGATTTTGCCGCGCTCCGTTAAAAATTCCTTCAACATACGATAATTTTTAAAGTCGATATATTTCACTCCGTCGACGCAAAACCGACAGACTTTACGCCGGGAAAACCGGCGGCGCGGGCCGCCCGGTCTGCGGGGACGCGGCCCATTCGAGCTCGAAGAAGAGGGTCGGGGACGTGAAGATGAACTAGTGGATCTATTGGTAGATTCTCTCATTGATATAAACTCCTATTTTGTTCAGAAAGGCAATTGCCCATAATCCTCGCCGGATTCGCTTTCCGAAGGCGTCGAATTGGGGAAATCCGGGGGCGCATTTTCGTCGGACGGGGCAGGCGGAGCGCCGGCGCTTCCGCTGCCGCTTGATTCGCCGCGATCCAGGAATTGGATATTGTCCGCTTGCACTTCATAGACGGTCCGATTCTCTCCTTCTTTGGTCTGGTATTTCCGCATTTGAAGAGAGCCGTCAACGCCGATGAGGCGTCCTTTTTTCATGTATTGCCCCATCAATTCGGCCAGTTTCCGCCAAGCGACGATATTGATAAAATCGGTTTGGCGTTCGCCGCCGGCGCTTCGATACGGCCGATCGACGGCAATGCTGAAACTGGAGACAGCGACGCCGTTTTGGGTATACCGGACTTCCGGATCCGCTACTAATCGTCCTACAAGTACGATGCGATTAATCATTAGACGCCTCGCTTTAATCACTGCCGGGAGCAGTGGATTATTCCGGCTTTATTTCTTTCTGACTATCCGATTCGGCGGTTGGCTGTTCGGCGGTCGGTTCGTCTCCCGCTGCCGGAGGTTCTTGAACCGTTTGCGCCGCCGGGATTTCCTCTGCGGCAGCCGGGCTGTCCTCCGCGTTCTCAGCGGGTTGTTCGGATGCAGCTTGTTCAGCCGCGGCTTGTTCGGTCGCGGCTTGTTCAGCCGCCGCCTTTTCTTCCGCCGCGCGCGCCGCCGCCAATTCCTCTTCTCGAGCTTCTTGAGCGGCCTTCAACTCTTTTTGCTTGCGTTCTTCGTCCAGTTTCTGCTGCTGCAATTTCGCTTTGGAAACTTTCAAGGTGAGATGACGAAGAATCCCCGCATGCGTGAAGACATATTCGTTTAATTTACCGGGGAGATCGGCGTCGCCCGAAAAGTCGACGTTGATGTAATAGCCTTCCGTTTTCTTGTTGATGGGAAACGATAACGGACGGCGCCCCCAATTGCTCTCTTTCTGAATTTCTCCTCCGCCGTCTTCAATGACGGAGCGCATCTCTTTTGACAGCTGCTGGATCTTTTCCTCTTCCAACGCAGCGTCAATGATGTAAAGCAGCTCGTATAGCGTGGAACTCATAAAAAAGTCCTCCTATGGATTAAGCCCATATCACAAGGGATAGGGGCAGGGTTTCTGTTCCACATTAGCATGACGGCGCTAAAAAGATGGGTGATAAATCCCGCCGAATCCAGGGCAAATGAGCGAACAGACAAGGTAATATTTAACTTGCTAAACTGCTTTTTGGCAAGGGCGGCGAGGAGCGAAGCGGCAATTCCGCCGCCGCGCGTCTTCTTCGTTTTCATGAGGCTTGGAATCGAAAAGGGCGCATGGAAGCGCCCTTTTCTCATTAATCTACAACAGCAATCAATTCTTTTCTCATTCGGCCGCGGATCGGCTGTTTACCCAATCAACAACGGCGCCAGAACAAGAGAAATAACCGACATGAGTTTGATCAAAATATTGATCGAAGGCCCGACGGTGTCTTTCAGCGGATCACCGACGGTGTCGCCGACGACGGCCGCTTTGTGCGTATCGGAGCCTTTGCCGCCGAAGTGGCCTTCTTCGATGTATTTCTTAGCGTTGTCCATTGCGCCGCCGCTGTTAGCCGCTTGGATCCCCACTAGAAGACCCGTAACCAGGGTGCCGATCAAAACGCCCGCCAATGTTTCGGGTCCCAATGTGAAGCCGATAATCGGGGGAACGAGAATCGCGATAATCCCGGGAAGCAGCATGCCGTTGATGGCGCCTTGCGTGCTGATGTCTACGCAGCGGGCGGAATCGGGTTTGGCCGTGCCTTCCATGAGGCCGGGGATCTCGCGAAACTGGCGGCGCACTTCTTCAATCATCCGGTAGGCGGCGTTAGAGACCGCACGGAACAATTGGGAAGAGAAATAGTAAGGCAGCATGCCTCCGATCAATAGACCGGCGATGACATGCACGTTGATCAACGAAACCGCCGACTCCTCCAACTGAGCGGATACCAGAAACGCCGAAACCAGGCCGATGGCCGCGAAAGCCGCCGAGCCGATGGCGAAGCCTTTTCCGATCGCCGCAGTCGTGTTTCCGACGGAATCCAGGTTATCGGTGATCTTGCGCACTTCCGGGTCCAAACCGGCCATTTCCGCAATACCGCCGGCGTTGTCGGCGACCGGTCCATACGAGTCGACGGTCACCACCATGCCGGTCGTGGCCAGCATGCCCACGGCGGCCATGGCGACGCCATAGAAGCCGCCCAATTCAAACGCGATCATGACGGCGATGGCCAAGACGATGACGGGGATTGCGGTGCTTTCCATTCCCACGGCGGTGCCTTCCGTCACGGTGATGGCGGCGCCGCTCTGCGAATTTTCCGCCAGTCTTTGAACCGGCTTATATTTGGATGAAGTGTAATATTCGCTGACGAAGCCGATTACGACGCCGGAGATGACGCCGATGACGGTCGCGTAAAACGGCGCCATTCGTCCATACACATCGCCGCCGCGATGATACTCTTCGCCGATGAACCAGATAACAATTCCACTGACGACGATCGTGACGGCGGCGCTGATGTAGGTGCCGCCCATCAGAGCGCCTTGAGGATTGGAGGAGCCGAATTTTTTTACATAAAACACGCCGAGAAGCGATGCGAGGAGGCCGACGGCCACTACGGCAAATGGAATGGCGGTCAAGGAGGATTTTTCAACGCCCATGGAAAGATTGCAGGCCACTGCAATGGCGAGGGCGGCGATGATCGCTTCCACGTACGATTCAAACAAGTCCGCGCCCAAGCCGGCCACGTCGCCGACGTTGTCGCCCACGTTATCCGCGATGACGGCGGGATTGCGGGGATCGTCTTCGGGAATGCCCGCTTCGACCTTGCCGACCAGATCCGCCCCCATGTCGGCGCCTTTCGTATAGATGCCGCCGCCGCTGCGCGCGAACAAGGCCATCAGACTGGCGCCCATGGCGTACCCGTTCACAATGACGGTGTTTCCTTTCGAAACAATATAGACGACGACCAAACCGATCAACGCCAAACCAACCACGGAAAGCCCCATGACGGCCCCGCCGGAGACGGCCACGCCCAACGCTGATTTCAGCCCGCCGGTTTTAGCCGCCTGCGTAGTTCGGCAGTTGGCTTTGGTCGCGATGGACATGCCGATATAACCGGCCAGCGCCGACATGACTGCGCCGATCACAAAAGCCATCGCGGTCGGCCAGCCCAGTTCGATGTCTTTTAAGAAGCCGGGCAGGACGGAGAAGGCAATGGCGATGACAATGACAAACGAAAACACCCAAGTGTATTCCCGCTTTAAGAAGGCGCGCGCGCCCTCCTGAATCATGGCTGAAATATCCTGCATTTTCTGATTGCCCGGGTCGCAGGAGACAACACTTTTAGCAAGCAGCCCTACAAAAACAAGAGCCGCTAACGCCGCTAATGCACAGATGATAACAAACGTTAATTCCATGATCCCTCCTTATACGTAAGACTTTTGTTCTGCCATAAATTTGGGGAGTGAACTCCTCGAATAAGACTCAAAATTCGAAATGATTATACTATCTTTCGCTTTATTCCCTAGGTGTCTGGAGCAGGGCCGGCATGAGCGCCAGGCTCGCTAGCAATTCCAGAGATTTTTCGCTTTCTCGATTCCTTCTAGTAAAAATGTTTCCGCGACAGACAGCGCTTGATCGATGGATTCATCAATTATGTCTCGTTCTTTCGGCGTAAAAGGCTCCAGGACGAAATCCACCCAATCGGCGCCGGCGTCTCCGATGCCGATGCGCAATCGCGGCATTTCCTGAGTCCCCGCCGCCTCCAGAATGGATCCCAGCCCGTTATGCCCGCCGTCGCGGCCTTTCGATCGTAGACGCAACTTTCCCAGAGGAAGATTGAAATCATCCAAGACGACAAGCGTTTCCTGGCAATGGATTTCCGGCTCGCGCAGAAGACGGCGATAGGCGTTTCCCGAACGATTCATGTACGTCATCGGCTTTACCAAAAGGACCGGCTGGTCGTGAAAATCGCCCGAACCGAACAGAAAATGAGAACCGGCCTGATCGATGGGGATTTTCCACCGAGCGGAAAGGCGGTCGATAAAATCAAACCCGACATTATGCCGGGTTGATTGATACCGTTCTCCTGGATTGCCCAAGCCAATAATACACCACACGATGCGATTTGATTATCCCTCGGCTTCCGCCTTTTCCTCGCCGGCTTCTTCTCCGGCTGCCGCTTCACTTTCCGCCTCCTCGGCCGCTGTCGGCGCTGCTTCCAGCTTGGGTGCAGACACCATGATCACGGCCCGTTCGAGCGGAGTCAAAATCTTATATTTGGGATCTTGGGGGATGTCGGAGACGTGGAGCGAGCCTCCAATCGCGACTCCGGATACATCCAATTTCAACGCTTCGGGAATTTCTAGAGGAAGACATTCGATCTCCACATCGCGAAGCTGCTGTTCAAGAATCCCGCCTTCTCTCACGCCTTTAGGCGTTCCCACGGCGTGAACGGGGACGTTGATTATGATGGCTCGATCGGTGGAGACGCGCCGGAAATCAAGATGCTTCAACGCGCCGGTCAGCGGATCGTGCTGAGTTTCTCGAACCAGAGTTAATGTTTCACCCGATTCTCCTTCGAATTTAACATTTACAAGAATATTTTCGTTGTCGCCGCCGGAGCGCAGAGCCTTTTCGATAGCGACACGATCCACCGCGATGACCTGCGACTCCTGCCCTTCACCATATATTACTCCGGGAATCATGCCGGCGCGCCGCGTCGAGCGTGCGCCTCCCTTCCCGGATGCTTCTCGCTTACTGACATGCAAATCCACTCGTTTCATCGTTTCTCTCCTGCCGGATCGTTATTCTTCGATTTTTGCTTTTTTCTTTTCCGCATATATGACTTCGCCATGCTGGAGATTGGCGAACGGCCCGATGCTCATTTCGGGGGGAATACAGCATCCTCGCAAATACGAACTATTGACAGTGCACCGTTCTCCGATTTCGCAGTCGATGATTTGCGTGAGCGGACCGATCTGGCTGCCCTGTCCAATGACTGATTTTCCATATATATGAGTATTTGGTTCCACGATTGTGTCAATCCCTATTGACACGCTGTCATCGATGAAGGTGCTGGAGGGATCGACAATGGTGACTCCGGATAACATCAATCGATCCAGAATCCGGTCGCGCATAATCCTCTCCGCTTTGGCGAATTGCACCCGATTGTTGATGCCCATGGTCTCGGATGGAAGTTTTGTCACATAGGCTTCCACGCGCTTTTTTTCTTTAACCATGATTTGAATGACATCGGTTAAATAATACTCCCCTTGTTCGTTCGTGGGTTCAATTTTATCCAAAGCATCGAATAGATTCCTGCTGTCAAAAACGTAAGTGCCTGTATTAACTTCGGTTATCTTTTTTTCATAGATATTGGCGTCTTTATCTTCGACAATTCTCAAAACTGTATTGTCCTGGTGGCGGAGAATGCGTCCGTATTCATCCGGCCTTCTCATGCGAGTGGTTAAAACAGTTGCCGAGGCGTCTTGGTGCCGGTGACGTTCGATCAATTTTTCCACTGTACCCCGAGTCAATAAGGGTGCGTCTCCTACGAGTACCAAAATATCGCCGTCAAGATCTTCAAAACTCTCTTTGGTGATCATGACCGCGTGCCCTGTCCCCAAACGCTTATCTTGAAGACAAAAACTGACGTCAAATCCTTTTAAGGCTTCTTCCACCATATTGCTGGCGAAGCCAACTACGACAACCTGCTTGGCATCGACCAATCCCTCGATAGTGCGCAGAATATGGACAATCATCGGACGGCCGCAGATTCGGTGAAGCGCTTTGGGCACTTGTGAACGCAGACGCGTCCCATCGCCGGCCGCCAGGATGATGGAAGACAATGGTTTTGCAGACATAGTAATACTATATAATCTCGTCGTAAGTATTCAGATCTATACAAAAAACAGCCCGCGGGTGCATTCCCACGGTCTGATTTCATACAGGGAAACAGCGATAAATGTTGGCTTCTTACCGATAAACCGTCAAGGGGCAAGCTGCTTCCATCAGAGATTCTGCCCAGAGAACTTCACGAATCCGTCATCAATCGAACCAATTCGCGAGCCGCCGCCTCGCCTCCCTCCATGGAGAGGCGATCAGGGCCGGTCGTCTGTTTGGGAGCGCGAATTCGATCGAAAAAATCCTCCAAAAAGTCCCAGCGCCCTTGGAAGAAATCGTTCTCATCGATAGGGATGGCAGGAATCCAACGAGCCGCTTCTCGCTCCAAAACAAAATGCTCGAGAAAATCTTTGCGCGGAGGGTAAGCGATCGGCGTTTGATGAGCGATGCACTCGGTGACGACTCCGTATCCCAATTTGGCCAGGGCCAGATCGGCGGCTTGAATTGCGTCCGGATGATAGGTTTCCCGGGAAGGCAAATATCGCACATTCGAAGGACCTTGCAATTTCGGATCGAACGTCAAAAAAATGATGTCGCGAAACGGTTCGAGAAAGTCGGGTTCGATGTTCGCCAATCCCATACCGCCAAACGAGATAAGCACGATATGATCCTCCGGCTTCAATCCGAATTGGCGTCGAGCCTCCAAGCGGCTTTGGTTCGAACGCCGAACGATCATGGGAACGTCTTGAACCGTCGAGAATATCGATAAATCCCCGGCCAAGGGGGTTCGAAGCAATAGATCGACGCGCCGGTAATACGCTGAAATGGCTTCGATTACTGTCTGAAACTCCGATTTTTGATCGACAAACGCCGAAAAGATCCAATCCCAACTGAAATTGGCCACGATCGCCGAAGGAATGCCCGCCTGACTCGCTGCGGCCGCGGCAAACGGCGAAACATCGCCAACCGCCAACCCTACCTGTTCATCAGTTATCCGCCGAGCCTCTTCTTCCGCCATTCGAGGATAATCCTTTAACAGGGATTCCCAACATTTGTAGGTTTTTTCCAAATCGCTTCGAAGGCTGTCGAACTGCACAATTCCGGGATCGTGGTGCAGTGGTCGAAACCGGAACGGCCGCCGGATGGAAACATCGAACAGCCATTGAGGGGCGCGGGTGACAATTTCCACATCCACAAACTCAGGGATATGATTGATGACCTCGATCGCGCGCGTTGAATGCCCAAATCCATGCGATGATATGTAGTAATTAATTTTGCGCATATCTTACAATCTTCTATCTTCAAGCGATTTGAACAGGGATGCTTTTTCCCTTTGGAAATTCGACTCATGAATCTCATCTCATAAAGATGGAGATGAAACGATGCCGCTGCGCCGTTGACTATACTTGGAAACCGCAGCTTATTCAAACGGAGAGATGATGCGATAGGGGGTTTTGCTTCGCATATCCGGCAGCCGGATGCTGTTGCCGAAACGATCCACCGCTTCAATCGCATAATTGGCGCCTTCCTGTGTAAGCGGAATCGTTCCCCGAAATACATCCCCATGACGATTCATCGGCGCCTTGGTCCAAGGCGCGTCCGCAGGAAAGCGCTTCCACCAAATCACCGCCGAATCGACGCCCCCCGGATCGGCGATTTTTGCGGAAATTGTCGCGGATTGGCCAGAACGAACGATGCTGTGTTGGAGATCGATCAATGAAGGCGGCTGATTGTCATCCGAAACGACGACCGAAAAAGGCGGCTTCCCCGAGGGGATGACCCACGCATCGCCATCATCCGCGCGTTCGCCCAGGAAAAAATACTGAAAATCCCCTTCGGCCAAAGCGCTGGGAGCGATTTCAGCGTAATAGACGCCTTCCAATTGACTGGCCGACAGGGGAGCGCGCGCGGTTTCGCCTTGTTGATTCTGGTATTGGACGAAGAGATTTCTCACTTTGATTTTGGGCGGGATCGACAGCGTAAGCAGCGCGGGAGCGCCGGCCGGAATGATCGTCAATGGAAAATGTCCCATTTGCGACGGCCAGTCGGATTGATTCAACCAGTCATTATATAACTGAGTAATCCACTGTTTATCTTCCTTTTCACGGGATGGAAGCCGACTCCAATGGAAGGGAGAGCCGCCGGGATGATGACTTTCTCCGAAGAAGCGATAATGAACGCGGGTAAGTTCTTGCAGTTCCGCCCAGGCCTCTGCGGAAGCATTCAGTTTTTCCGACGCCAGAATCAGCGAAGGAATATCGCCGGTTCGCTGATAGACGCCCGCCTGCACGGCGGCGCTGAGTTGATCGCGCCAATAGGTTCCCAGCACGGCCAGGGATTGAAAATCCAGCAGCCACGATTTCCATTCCTTTTGAATCGCCATCCGTGAATCCGGATCGGCGCTCGCTTGCGACGCCAGAATCGAATCGCCGGCTTGCCGGGCCAAATGAACGGATTCTTCCGCCGCTTTGGCGG
This sequence comes from Candidatus Omnitrophota bacterium, assembly GCA_016934335.1. Lineage (GTDB taxonomy): Bacteria > Hinthialibacterota > Hinthialibacteria > Hinthialibacterales > Hinthialibacteraceae > JAFGTC01. The sequence goes on from JAFGTC010000152.1 coordinate 16,435, forward strand.
CTTGATCCAGCAAATCAAGCGGAGAATGCCTCCCATCGTGCAACTCGCCGATCAAAAATTCGATCTCTTCGCTTACCGATCGAATCGAGAACGAATCCAAGGGTTGATAGGTTTGAATTTCCTCCAACCGGGCCGGTGCAAGCCATTCGGGAGCAAAATCGCGAAAATCGGGGCTTTGAAAACAAGTCGCCGCCAGCGCCGGCGCAGCCTGACTCGCCCGCCGGAGCGCTCCAAATAACAGCGCGCCGGACGAATCGCCGAAATGCGCTTGAAATTTTTGTTCAAAATACGTATCCGGGGCGTCGCGTTCATACGCAAGACGCCCCCACATCAAACGCCAATACCAATCACGCTGATAGGTCCAGTCAAAATAGCGGAGATCGGCGCTGACAGGATTCGTATAAGCGTCGGCATGGGGCATGTACGTCGAAAACGTTTGCAGGACGAATCCATCGGCGCCGCAATCCGCCGCGCTTCCCAGCGTGCGGCGAATAAAATCCGGATCGCCCCAAGGAAAGATGCGATGCGTTCCGTTGAAGGCGATTTGAAACAGCAATCCATTTTTGCGCGGCCGGCGAATGTAATTGCGATACGAATAACCGGCCCATTGCCGCATGCGCCCGCCGGTCGCCGGATAGGGCAGCGCCAACTGATCGCCGTTGAATTTAACTTCCAGCACTGACCGTTGATCGGCGCCTTCGATGAAGCGAATCATCTCGTCAGGATCGGCCGCCCAGGCATGCAGCATCAAAGTCGGCTTGCCGACGCTTCCGACGATCGCTTTCAGATAGGTCGATCGATAAAACTCGGTCGGAAGCGCGGCGTCGTCCAGCATGAATCCGACGCCGTCCAATCTTGGATTCCTTTGCAGAACCTGGCTGAGCGCCGATTGCGTCGATCGCTCTAACTGCCGGCGATCGATTTCACGAGCCGGCTTCCCCTTCCAATCCAAACCGGAATTGATCAGCGCAACGAACAATCCGTATTCATGCGCCCAATGAATGATCCGTTGAAGCGATTGTTGATTGCGCTCCACATCGCTCGCATCCATTCCGGAATCGGTTGTTAAATAGGGGAGTACGTTGCTGAATTCTGCGGTCGACAAATCGTAGACGCCCTGCAGTTCCACATAATTGAAACGGCTGCGGGCCAACTGCCTGCAGTAATCCTTCCAAAAGGTATCCGAATGAAGCCAGGAGAACGGATCTTCCAAAGCCTGCTTGTGAAGCATAATCAGAACGCCCCGATTCGGAATCGACGGCGACGCCGCCCGCTCCACGATTCTTTGCTCAATGGGAAGATCCCCGGGCGGCTCGATCTGCTCGGCCAGTTCAAACGCGGCGTACATCGCCCCCGTCGCATCGCGGCCCATCGCGATGATTTGGGGAATCGACTCGTCCGTTTTTTTTAGAATCGCATACGATTCGGCTTGAGCGGGCAGGCGGATTTGAAATTGCTTCGCTTCTTCGGAGCGGACCGGCGCATCCTGAAGCGTCAAAACTCGAATCTGGAGATCGAATCCCGGACTGGATTCGAGTGCGCCGAAAGAGCGCCTCACGCTCCATCCTTGCTCTTGAAAAATCCGCTCCAGTTCCAACAAGCCCGATCGAATCGGCGGAAGGGGATTCTCTTGAGGGCAGTGCAAACTCACCGTCGCCGCCAAAATGTTGGAGGCGAAAAGCGCCGCCAAGAAAAACGCTGACGTCGCATTCAACCAGAATCGCATCCGCCCCATTTCTTTTTCCCTCCGCATTGAGATGGAATCGCTTCCAATCAACACCCCGCTATCTTTAATTGGCAACGTGATCCTATCACAAGATCCAAGCGAAAAAGACGCCGGTTCGCCTATTCGGAAGCCCCAACTTCTGTTTCAGGCGCGCTATCGGTATGAGAAATGACATACCGGTCGCCCGATCGCACATCGATCAAACGAATCCCCGACGCCGATGCTGATGACGTGACATACCACTGGAAGTCTTCTTGTGGAGCAAGCGCTCCATCTCGATAGCAGGCGACGGAAATCGCTTCTCCATCGTTGGCCAGCCACTCCGACGGCAATTCGAAAAATTCCAACAGAACCGGTCCGTCATCCACGGCCAGCAGGCGAATGTCCATTTCCTCGCCGGATTTCCATTGAACGCAGCAGTCGATTCGCCGGTTGGATCGCAGGATCGGCGCAATGGGATTCGTTCGACCGACTTCCATAACGCCCAGACAAGCCATATTTGGCTGCGAGGAAGATGTACTGCTCCACCGGTGGAGCATGCCGTCGGTCGAGAACGAATCGCCGCGAATCAAATCGCCTTCTCGACTGTATAAGAAAAACGATTCCGGCGTCCGGCGCATGCTGTAGGATCGCTCGCCCTGTCTGCCAATGAGCGCCGTCAGCCGGGTTTGCGGATTATGAGCCCAAAAACCGTCGCCCGCGATGATCAATGGGAGCAGATTATCTTCGTCAATTCTCCACTCCCGGCCGGTTCGATTGGCGAAAACCTGCAAGCCGTTGGAATATTGGATCTTTATATGCTCGATTTTATCCGTAAGTTTTTTTGCGATGACGTCTTCCATGCGGAGATCTTTGCCCGGCTCGGCGCTTGTCTGATAGAGGATCTTCTCCACGGCGTTGGCGGGATTCATATATTCGCGCACAAGCGGCTGCAAAAGACAAACCGTTTCCATCAGATAGCGGCGCATATCGCGCTCTTCCATCTCGGCGTACCAGATGTTTCCGGAAATCAGAGGGAGCCGCCCGTAAGCCGTTAGAGAGGTGAGATATTGATCCAGCGGAAACAGCCGAATATCGATCGCCGAACCGGTCGACGCGCTTTGATAAAATCCTTCGTAAGAACCGAAGCCGATGCGAACCGATTTTCGTCCTTGATTGAGTTCTTCATCGACCAGATTCATGGCATCGCTGTCCTTGAGAAGCGGGGAGGCGATTCCGTCAAACAGCGGCCGGGCATAAAAATCAAATCGGCGAAGCGGATCGCGCCAATCCAATAGCAGAGGGCGACCCGAAAACGCCCGAACGGCGCGGATGGCCTTCGCAGCCGCCTCTTCGGCGGATGCGGTGGATGGCTCTGGAACGCCCAATAACTGATAATACAAATCGGGCCTCTTGATGCGCTCCAGCCCCGAAATCCCTTCCAGCCACAACCCGCTTCGGCGCATGGTTTGATCGACGCCGGCCGCGATGTCGCGCAGCGCATCCGCGCTTCTTTCTATCAAGCGGCTCTGCAGCAGATGCGGCGCATCCATGATGACCGAGGGATTCAAGTCCTTTAGAAATTCTGAAAATCCAAGCTGTTCGCCGCCCACAATCGGAATAAACAGACTCCCTTGATCGCTCTCTTTTTGAGTCAACTCTTTCAAGCGGCTTCCCGCCCCCCAGACATCTTCTCGATGATGCGCATCGGGAGAGAAATCGGATTGCGCATGATCGCTCCACCCCCGAACGAGAAACGCCAGATCGGAAAGTCCCAGCCGGCGCAGTTCCTGAAAGAAATTTTCGGCGGCGCGGAAGGCGTCGCCGGCGGCCCCGGCGCGGCATACAAGCGTATTCGATTTTTGCAGCGACCGGTTGAAGGGGCTTTCCCACTGATTCAAATCGGGATTCCAGATCATGAGCAGCCTTTCCCCGCCGATTTTCTGCTCGTAATACCAGCCTTTCTCGCCCTGCCGGTTGGAATAATCATCAAAGGAATGATAGAGAACTCCTTCGTGTTCGATCTGGATCGCAAAGCGAACCTCGCCGCCGGTCATAACGGCCGGTCCGGACGCTGAAAACAGCAGTTGATCGCCGCGCCGGACGGGGAAACTGCCTTTCATGCCCGCTTCGTTTTTGCCGTCCGCTTTGAGAATCTGTGAAAAAAGAACCCGTTCTTTCGGATTTTGCGCCTCCTGAAAGAGAACCGAACAACCGGCCGATTCGCCGCTATGAAGCCGAAACGTCCCGTTGAGATAGACCTGGCCGTCGTCGGGCGCCTCCCACCTGCGAATGGTTTCGATGGGGCGATAGGGGCGATGAACAAGGGGCCATTGATGCAAATCGACTAAAATCCGGTCTCGGATGGGATTATCCGCCCAGACGGCGCCTTCCGCCGTCGATGGCGCGACGTCTAATGCCTTATCGCTGATCGTTAAATAAGAAATCACATGCAGGGGAGGCCGCCGCCCGCCGGCGTCTTCGATAAGCCAGGCCGGCGTATTGGTCGCCTGCATGGATCGAGAGCGAATGACGTTTTCCGTAATTTCATAACGGCCCGTCGTGCTCAGGAGAGGATCGACATAAGTCGAAAGATAATATTGGTTGTCGATAAAGCCGATCGGCAGCGAGATGGAGGGCAGCGTCAACATGACGGGATCGGCGGTCAAACGGCTTTTACCCAAATCGAAACCGGCGTAGTAGGCTTTTGTGGCGTTCGTAATATCTCCGGTCGCCTCCATGATCAAGGTTTTGCCCTGTATCGAAAACCGGTACGCCTTATGCAGAAGTTGTTCATTAACGATTTCTTCGTATTGAAATAAGGCTGTGGAACCATCCAACTCATGCGACCGCAGTCGAAAGGTGCGCCCCTCGCCCGTATCTTCGGGAAGCCAGTCTTTCCCTTGTTCATCCCGGATAATCGGACCGCCATGATAGATGGGTACAATGCGATCTTTTCCGGCGACCGTGATCCGAACGCTGATCATCCCTTTGATGACATTGGTGTCGCGGAAATTGACGGCGTACGCTACGTCGAATGAATCATCTTTATAGGTGAAAAGATACTCATTCTTCTCCACATCCAATTGCGCCGAATTATGTTCCGCCGAATCGGCGCGCGCCGAAATCGGCGCATAACCAGATTCAATATTCAACGCCTCCGCCCCAGGCCCGATCCAAAAAATCGATCCAATCCAGAATAAAACCAATCCAAATTTACGCAATTTTGTTATTCCTCATGCTTTTTTTCTATTTTCCTCGATTGCCTGAATGATGCTGCGAAATATCCTGCTGCACTCCCTATCTCTTGCGATCATTTCAGACGATCCTATATTTTAGGTTCATAGCGAAATGGAACGCATAAAGCCGGATGAGAGAATTTCAGGAGTTTTTTCACCCTGGCTGAAACAGAGGCGACTCCACTTTCTCAAAACGCAGAAGCCCAAAATCCATTTCCCACGAAGCCTACGTTTACTTTATAATAACGATTGAGCACGACCATGCGTAATATCCGACTCGACTTGGAATATGATGGACGAAACTATTTCGGGTGGCAATGCCAGCCGGATCGATCCACGGTTGAACAAACGCTTAAAAACGCCGTCGAAATCCTCGTTCAGCATCCAGTCACGATCTATTCCTCCGGCCGCACGGACTCCGGCGTCCACGCCGAACAGCATGTGGCGCATTTTTTTTCCGAAACCGGCCTGCCTCATGAACGAATTCTGATCGCGCTCAATTCGCTGCTGCCGGACGACATTGTCCCCTATCGATGCGTCGATATGCCGCAAGACTGGAAAGCGCGCTACGACGCAGTGGAGCGAGAATATCGCTATACATACTACAATGATTCTCTGCCCAGCGTATTTTTTCGCCATTGGGCCTACTGGATCAAGAAGCCGCTCGACTTCGAAGCCATGAAAACGGCGGCGCGCTATCTGGAGGGGCGGCATGATTTCTCCGCTTTTCGAAGCACGCATTGCGACGCGGAGAATCCAGTACGCACCATTTACGAATTGTCGTTGAAGAAAAAAGACAAGTTGATTTTCATGAAAGTGCGAGGGCAGGCTTTTTTACGCAGCCAGGTGCGCACTTTTGCCGGCACTTTGCTCGATATCGGATTGGGGCGCTTCGATCCCCATTCCATTCCCGATATGCTGGCCTCGAAAGATCGCAATGTAACCGGCCCGTCTCTTCCCGCCCACGGATTATCCCTTGTCGCCGTACGATACGAAGGCGACGAAGAACGCTTCGCCGGCCAAGAACACCGGTCGCGATGGGCACATTTTTTCGAATGAACGATCTTATTCAAGGAAGAATCTCTCTCTTTCCGGGAAACTCTTCCGGAAGCATGCCGCCGATGCTTCGTCATTTATCCTCTCTTGTTATATAATTAAAAAGAGAAACAAACATATTGATGAATATAGTTTATGGAATTTACACAGACAATGAAAGATGAAGCGGATTTCAGAGGGCGGGGCTGCGGAGCCAAATAGATGAAGAATACGAAACATCGCTTTCAGAAAGCTTTTACATTAATTGAGTTGTTGGTCGTGGTCGCCATCATCAGCATTCTGGCGTCCATCGCTCTGCCCAATTTTCAACACGCCCAGGTCAAAGCGCGCGTCACGGCCGCGCAGGCCGAAATGATGAGTCTGGCCACCGCCATCGAAGCCTATCAAACCGATCACAATTCCTACCCGCTTGATGGAAACGATCATTTTTTCAAAATGGAAGAAATGTTCGACCAGCAGCGCGTGCAGATGGTTTTGACTACTCCAATCGCTTATATCAGCGAAGTTCCCGGCGACGATTTCCATAATAAAAACGTAGTATTCTATGATCCTCTGGTCACGCGCTATTTCTTATCCAGATCGCCCTACCCGTACGTCTATGTCAGCAAAGACAGTTTTCTGGTGAATCGCGGCGTCCCTAAAGCATATTATTTATTCAGTTTAGGGCCCGACATCGATTTCGATAACCATTCCACTCGACCGGAGGATTATCTCATCTACGATCCCTCAAACGGCGTGATCTCGGACGGCGACATTCTTCGCAAAGGCCCCTAATCGCCTCCCGGCATCATCCCTCGCTTCCCATCTTCTCTAAAACCATGGATTGATTCAATTTGACGCTCTCTCCAACGTTAACGTTAACGTTCGATGGATGGAATAACATATAGATCGCTTGTCTTGAATATCCAAAGAAACGCTGTTAAATGATTCGATTAAATCCATTATCGTTTTTATGTAAAAAAA
>JAFGTC010000153.1 GCA_016934335.1 Candidatus Omnitrophota bacterium
CGACGAACACGCCGACCAATACGCCCGAGCCGACGAACACGCCCGAGCCGACGAACACGCCGACCAATACGCCTGAACCACCGACTTTCACACCAACTAACACACCAGAGCCGACTGCCACACCGACCAACACGCCCGAGCCGACAAATACGCCGACGAATACGCCTGAATCGACGAACACGCCGACCAATACGCCCGAGCCGACGAACACGCCCGAGCCAACGAACACGCCCGAGCCAACGAACACTCCCACTTATACGCCTGTTCCAACGGATACGCCGACTCCTGCGCCTACGGATACTCCTACGCCGGAGCCGCCGGCTCAGATCGATACGGCGGGTGCGAATGTTTCTACGTCATGGTTTGGCGGGAAAAACAACGACAAGCATCTTTTAGTGAACGTCAAAATAATCGATGCAAATTCTCTGGAAGGATTAGGCGGCGCGGAAGTCAGCGTCGAAATTATTGTGGACGGCTCATCCTATATGTCTGAAACGCTCACAACGCAATTGGATGGATCCGCAGAACTGAAAGCATTGAACGCCCCCTCGGGATCTTACGAAATCAAGGTAAACAATTTCAACTACTTGAATTATAAATTGGATTCCAGCGGCTCTCTTTTGACATTTAGCAACTAACTGTCAGTGGGATTGGGGATATGAATTTCTGTTGATGTAATCAAACAGTTCTTCAAATTTTCTCAATCGTACTCACAAAAAACATACCCCGAAATATACCCTTCAGAGAATAATTTATATTACAAATCAGCGCGACTGCTTCCAAGGCAGTGGTTAGATACCGCTTTCCTAGTGATCCGGATGATTTACCGGTTTTTGAACAGAAAGCCGGAATTTTTTATTGCCGTCGGAGCCTGGTGTACACGGCGGAGCGCGAGGCGGCCCAAACCATGGCCGGAGACGCTGTCAGTTAAGAATGCATTCACATGAACGCCATGTCTCTTCGCCGACGGCTGCGGGAATACGGAGACCATCACGCGGACCTGGACGGCGGAGGACGAGTGCGGCAACACGATCTCGTGCGATCAGACCATCACCGTCGTGGACACCACCGCTCCGAGCATTACCTGCCCGCCGAATGTGACTGTTTATCGATTGAGGATGTGCCTCAGCACGATATCACCTTGGTAACAGCCGATGACAACTGCGACGACGATGTCGCGATTGCTTGGCTAGGAGATTCCGATCTTGAGGGAGACTGCCCCAAGATCATCACCCACACCTATCGCGCGACGGATGACTGCGGCAACTGGGCCGAGTGTACTCACGTGGAATGCACCGGTTTTACTCCAGGCTACTGGAAAAACAACGCTGCTAAGAAAGACGCCGCATCTTGTGTGCCGACGGGCTTCGATCCAAGCGATATACTATCTGATGTGCTTGATTTTGAGGGATATCAAGACAACATTTTTGATGTAGATACGCTTCTTGAAGCTCTCAATTATGGCGGAGGCAGTGGATTATACGGCGCGGATAAGATTCTCCTGCGTGCTGCTGTAGCAGCTCTTTTGAACGCTGGTACGTGCAGTATTTCGATGAATGCGGCAAGCGCCGAACCCTGCGCGGCTGCTCCGATAAATCCGCCACGGAAGCGCTCGCCCGCAAGCTGGAGGCCGACGTCATGCTGCGCAAATGCGGCGTGATCGACGCCAAGACGGATCGTTATGCGGAGCAGTCCCGGCGTCCGCTGTCCGCTCACCTGGAGGAATGGAGGCGGGATTTGATCGCCCGGAATATCACTGCCAAACAGGTCCTGCCGGTCTTAACGGGCCTGCGGGCGAATGAAATCGCAAGCCTGCGGGTTGAGTCTTTCGACCTGGCGAGCCGTCCGGCGAAAGTGACCGTGGCGGCGGCCTTCTCCAAGCATCGCCGGAGAGACGTCCTGCCTCTGCATCCGGATCTTTTGCCTCGCCTTCATGCTCATTTGGCCGCGAAGCAGAGCGGGGAGGCGGCTTTCCATATGCCCGGCAAGCCGGTCCGGGCGCTGCGCTTCGATTTGGCGGCGGCGGGCGTGGAATACCTAACCCGCGCCGGCTACGCCGATTTTCATGCTTTGCGGCACACCTTTATTACGCGAGTCGTTAAGTCGGGCGTCAATCCCAAAACCGCCCAGTGTCTGGCGCGGCATCATGACGCTTCGTTGACGCTCAAAGTCTACACGCACATCGAAGTCATCGATCAAGCGGAGGCCTTGCGGGCGCTGCCTTCCTTGGACGGCGATGCAAGCGAGCGGCCACGAAATCAGGCGGTCGGAGCCTGTGGAAAAAACGTCGGCAATAGCGTCGGCAGTCAGGCGTCTCGGACGGTCTTTTCCTGTCGCGGCGCGTCGCAAGCGCGCGATCCGGAGGAGCCGGATAACGTAAGGAAGATGAGCCTCTTTGACGGGGAAAGTCGCTCTCTGGCGCGTTCTATCAACAAGGGGGAAAATAAGCAGGAGACGGGACTCGAACCCGCGACCTTCTCGTTGGCAACGAGAAGCTCTACCAACTGAGCTACTCCTGCGTTTCGGCTGTCAACTGGTGATAATTATGATGTTTTAGCCGTTAAAGTCAAGTATTCGATCGGGGAAAATTCCGAAAAATCAAATTTTGCATGATTTTTTTTGCAGAGTTATCGTATGAATCCATTTAACTTCCAGATTCAGACTCTCATTTCGGGTAATTGAATCGCATTTCGGGTAATTGAATCGGTTGATGCCGGGGCGGGGTAGCGGTCAATCGATTTTTGGCGCGCATTGTCTTCGCGAAGCAGACGGCGTATCCTTTTTATCAAATCAATATATAGGTAGAAAAGGGAATCGTTCATGAAAATCAAAGTCTGTACTCGAGTTTTTTGCATCTTGATAAGTTTCCTGGCGGCGACAATGGCGTGGGGAGAGCCTCCTGAGGGAGGCAAGTGGCGTCCGATCCCCGAATTGACGGATGAATTTGAAGGCGCCGCGCTGGATGGGAAAAAATGGTACGATCACAACCCGGGGTGGAAGGGGCGCCAGCCGGGATTTTTCTCGCGGAAGAACGTTGCTGTTCAGGATGGGGAACTTCAACTGACGGCGCGGGCGGAGGATTTGCCCGATTTGACGGAGGGATATCACACGTTTACGACGGCTGCCGTGAAGAGCAAAGCGCTGGTGAAATACGGGTATTTTGAAATTCGCTGCAAGCCGATGGATTCAAGGGCGTCCAGTGCATTCTGGTTTTATGAGAGCACTCCGGAAATCTGGACGGAGATCGACGTCTTCGAGATCGGCGGGCGTGCGCCCGAGCATGAACATCAATACCATATGAATGTTCATGTGCTTCATTCACCAACCGTCAAAGAGCATTTGTCCGATTCATCGATCTGGAAGTCGCCGTATCGCCTGGCTGACGAATATCACGTGTACGCCCTGGAGTGGGATGAGGCTTCTATAAAATGGTACGTGGATGGGAAGGTGGTTCGGACGGTGGAAAACAAGCATTGGCATCAACCGCTGGCCATGAATTTTGACAGCGAAACCATGCCGGATTGGTTTGGCTTGCCGGACAAGGCAAATCTTCCCTCGACGTTTCGCATCGATTACGTTCGATCATGGAAAAAAGAAGCGCCGAGCGGAATTCAGAAGCCATAAGGAAAGGATAGTCGCATGCGACGGCCGAATCCCGGCATGATGCGCGGGACGCGCTCTTTCGATCCCATCTCGAAGCAGCAGGAGAAAAAGATCCTCGCCTGGTGGGTGGAGATGGGCGGCGATCCCGACCGGATCGTGATTCACCGCGAAGCGGGCGGGCGGAGTTATTTGGATGCCGTCGAAGGGGTGATTCATATCGGCAGCGATCTCAATCCCGTCTCAGGAAGCGATCCCAATGCGAGGATGCGCTGGAGGGCGGCGCTGGCGCATGAATTGCGGCATTTGCAGCGGTGCGATGAAGGCCGGATCATCGAGCCGATTCATTTGGATGAAGCGGTCGCCGATCTGGAGGCCTGCGCCTTCCCCCAGCTGACGCCCGCCATTCGGGAGGAGTTGGCGGCCGATGCGCTGCAGCGCTTGTATTGCTATCTGGAAGAGAGAAAGGAAGGATGTTTATGAGTTTTGTCATGTCCCGGCGCGAGGTTTTGTCGTGCATGGCGGCGCTGACGATGACGAGCCGCCGCGGATGGGCCGAGATCGATGCATCGATCGTCAAGAAAAACGACCGGTCGCTCGGAGAAATTCTAGAGCGGCAGGAGACCGATTCGCAAAGCCGATGGCGGGGCGGATGCGCCGATTCGTGGGGGCTTTATCCTTGCGGGTCGGCGGCGCAGATTCTGCATCTGGGGGCCGCCTCCTATTTTCATCCTGAATCGAGCTATTTCAAAAATGCGCGCTTGTTCGAAAGAATGAAACTGGCTGCGGAATTTCTGGAGCGCATGCAGAACGAGCAGGGAAACATCGATCTTCTGACGACCAATTTCAACTCGCCTCCCGACACCGGATTCGTCGTGCACCGAGTCGCTAATGCGGCGAAGCTGGCGGCGCTTCATGAAGACCGCCGGGCGCTGGAGTTGATGGAGAATTTCCTGCGCCGGGCCGGGGCCGGCCTTGCTCAAGGAGGGATTCATACGCCCAATCACCGCTGGGTGGTCTGCGCGGCCCTGGCTCAAATTCATGATATTTTCCCTGATGAGCGGCATCTGCGGCGCATCGATGAATGGCTGGCGGAGGGGATCGATCTTGACGAAGAGGGTCAGTTCATCGAGCGGAGCACGACGGTTTATAATCCCGTCTGCGATTATTCGCTGGTCGTCATGGCGGATAAACTCAATCGTCCCGAACTGCTGGCGCCGGTTCGGAAAAATCTGGACGCCATGCTGTATCTTCTTCACCCCAATTTTGAGGTCGTCACCGAGATTTCGCGCCGGCAGGATCTCAACACGCGGGGCGGAATGGAGCGCTATTGGCTCCCGCTGCGATACATGGCCAATCATGACGGGAACGGGAAATACGCCGCCGTGCTGCAATCGCTGGAGCCGGACAGGATCAGCCTGCCTTATATGATGGAATACCCCATCCTGCAAAAGACGCCGCCCGGCCCGGCGCCGGTTCCCGATCGGTACGTCAAGGATTATCCGCTTTCGGAAATCACGCGCATTCGGGATGGAAAAACCAGCGCAACCATTTTGCATCGCGGCGGCAGCCGGTGGATTTCCATTCACCGGGGCGAGGCCGTCATCAATGCGATCCGCTTCGCTTCGGCGTTTTTCGGCAAGGGTCAGTTTGTTCCTGAGCGGTTTGAAAAGAGAGACGGCGTTTATTATTTTAAGCAGGAGTTGAGAGGTCCTTATTATCAGCCGATTTCCGACCCGAATTTGCTGCCGGTCAGTCGAAAGACATGGGGGGCCGCGCGGTCGCACCGCCGGCAGAGCGAAGTCTGCGCAATGACGTATGAAGGATCGATCAAGCCTAAACCTGACGGCTTCGATTTGGAAATCAATGCGCATGGAACCGGCGGCGTTCCTCTGGCGGTTGAGATCAATCTTCGTGAGGGCGGGGAATTGACCAACGTCCAGCCCGCGCCGAACGTTAAAGACGCCTATCTTCTTTCGCAAGGCTATGCCGCCTACCGGGCGGGGGATGACGTCGTTTCCATCGGTCCCGGCCGGAGTGAGCACGCCTACACGCAGATTCGCGGGGCCGAACCCAAACTGCCGGGCGTCAGCGTTTATGTAACCGGCTACACGCCCTTCCAGCATAAACTGACGATTCGGTGGGGGTGAGGATGGTTTGAATGCGCCATTCCGCAAGATGTGAAATATAGCGCCCATGGAATATAACACCCATACATAAAGGAACGCCGCGGCTGCGGGCGACGCAGCCGCGGCGGGCCTGGCGCTATTTTCATTATTATTTTCAGATCATTCCTGTTTCAAGCATGGCTGACTTTACCGGCTTGGGGCGAATGCATCATTCATTCAAAAGCATCCAATCGGTTATCGATGTTTGTTCTTCATTCAATAAATAAACTTTCAATTCATCCAGCCATATTTCGTTTTCATCATATTCATCTCCTGGATTTCCCATGTGAAAGATGAATAACAGAGGATCCGTGTTCAAAGCGCTTTCGGCGTCGAGAGTCACATCGACAAATTCCCAAACATCCGCCGTTTCGATTGTGTAGTCAAAGGAAGTTCCTGTCCATGGATCCGCGCTCATGGCGATGATGGGGCGGATTATGAAAGGAGCGACTTTGACTTGAATCCAAAACGTGACGCGCCATGGATATTGACCGGCGCCCTCCGGAAGCGGGAGAGTTTCGTTGGTGTATTGGATGTTATTGAGCGCGACGGTAGGCAGTGTGAGCGTATAAATGACCATGGCCGAGCCGCCTTCCGGGCCTTCTTCGTACGTCAGGCCCAGAATATCAGCTTGATTATCGTTATTCTGGACCAGGTACCATTGACTGGCGTCATAAGAATCTTCTTCAAATGGCACATACAAGATCAATTCGCCGTTGATGTCCTGAGCGGCCGCATGAAAGGAAAGCACTCCACAGAAGAGCATTACGAAGCAAGCGGATAATTTGAGGATTAAACTGTCTAGATGCTTCATGATTTTTCTCCTCCAAGATAAATATTATACATTGCATACTTGTATAACATAGATTTTTTTCAAAATTCAATCGGAAAAATACTGATATTCTTTGTTATCGGTTCGCGCGCCGGCTTCTTGTCAAAGCGCTTTGGTTTTGCCTGGAATCGCCGTGGGGTAATTGCCTTGGTTATCCGGTAAGACGGGAGGGGCCGTGTTAAAGTCGCCCATCATCGGTCCGAATGTGAAGTCGGATTGAATCGCCTCGTCCCACCCAATCTGTTTTCCCGAATAACAGGCCATTTGCCCGAGAATGGCAACCATGGAGCTCTTGACGCCGTAATCATTCACTAAGAGTTCTCCGGAGCGGACGGCCTTGAACAATTCTTCGTGTTCGACTTTATAGCCGCTTCTCTCGATGCCGTCGTACTGCCAATTAGTCTCTCCGATAATTCGGCTCTGCATTAATTCGCATCGGCCTTTGGTCCCGATGAGAATATCGGAGGTGTTCGTATAACAATTTTCTTGTGTCCGGCCGAATCCATAGATTTTCCGGCCGTCCGCATATTCGTAGACCACGGAGTAATGGTCGAAGACATCGCCGTAAATTTCGCCGAACGACGCCGATCTCCCGCCTAAACCGTGCGCTTTGACGGGCGCTTCTTCTCGCAGCGCCCAGAGCGCTTTATCCAGGTTGTGAATCAGCGATTGGAGGATGTCGTCTCCGGACAGCCAGGCAAAATGATACCAGTTGCGGAATTGAAATTCGATTTCACGATCCCCGGGCTGGCGCGACGCCAGAACATAGGGAGTGCGCAGATAATTCTCTTCGATGGCCAGGATGTCGCCGATCGCTCCGTCCAATACGCGCTTTATGGTTTCACGAAACGCGGGAACGTAGCGGTAGACCAGGCCGGAGACGATGCAGCGTTTCTTTTGTTTGGCAAGTTCAAATGTTTCCATGGCCAAACGCACGCCGGGCGGATCGATCGCATGGGGCTTCTCGGCGAAAACATGCTTTCCCGCATCGATGGCGGCTTTCAGGTACTTGGGATGGAAGATCGAGGTGCAGGCGATTAAAACGACGTCGACGCCGCTGTCGATGACCTTTTGGTACGCGTCGAATCCAACAAAGCAGTGGTCGTCGTCAACGAGGGTGCGATCGGGCTTCCGGTCTTTCAATCCTTGGCGCGCTTTTTGCACTTTGTCGGCAAAGATGTCGCCCAGAGCGACTACTTTTACTCCCGGATCTGCATCCAAAGCATCGTTGGCCGCCGCGCTGCCCCGCCCGCCGCAGCCGATCAATCCGACTTTGATCTCGTCATTTCCCGCCGCGTGACCGAATCGATTCACATTCGAGGCCGCGAGCGCCGCGGCGGAAGCCGTCATGGCCGCCGTTTTTATAAAAGAGCGGCGAGTGGATTGGGTTTTTTTTTGAGACTGGATGTTTTTGTTCATTGGACTCTCCTATCGTAACAAGCACGAGAATATGGTTTGAAAAAATGGCCTTTGTCTCAATCCGATTTCACGAAGGGAAGAGGCGGCGGGCGCTTCATCCGAATCGTGATTTCGGTCTTTATGCATCGTTGCTCCGTGTGAAGGCGTCATTCGAATATTTCCTGAAACGCCGCTTTCTCATCCAATTCAATGGTTTGTTCTTTATACCGAATCCAAGAACCGTTGCAAAGGCAGGCGTATTCGATTTTATCGTTCCGAAGCGATAGAAAGGCAATTTCCGCATCGCTCTCCAATCGACCTCCGTCTTTCCGGATTGTCAAAATTCGATCGCCTTGCGTGAAATCGTTATACATGAAAATTTGTTTTCTACCATCAGTGAGTTCGATGATAAGAGCAATGCATTTGTCTCGATCAAAATCGCCCATGCGCCCGGCTTTTTCGATCAGCGGTCGATTTTCGTATGGCTCCAGAATCCCTGCGAATAAAGTGGATAGAGGAGCGGCGGACGTTCTGCGGCGGATCATCAGGCGGGGAATCCACTGAGCGCTTCCTCCGAACGTGTTTGATGCGTCGATCCAGCATTGCCCTAGCGCCGCTTCCGCGCCTTCGGTCAGACTAGTGTATCGCAAATGAACGTCGCGGGAATTGGCGCCTGCGTCGCCTGTTTTGTCGTCTATGTTCCAATCGACGCTCCATCCGAGAAGGGGCTGAGGATCGCTCATGAAATTCCGAACTTCGTATCGGGGATTCA
Organism: Candidatus Omnitrophota bacterium; assembly: GCA_016934335.1. Lineage (GTDB taxonomy): Bacteria > Hinthialibacterota > Hinthialibacteria > Hinthialibacterales > Hinthialibacteraceae > JAFGTC01. Next base: position 8,771 of record JAFGTC010000153.1, read on the forward strand.
GATCGATTGGGTTGTCGAGCGACAAACCGTTTGCGGCCGCCGTTCCAAAGTTCGAGGAAAGAAAAAGCGCGTGCTCGCTTCCGCCGGCCGCCTGGAAAAGATCGATCACATAAAAATCTTCGCCGGATAGATCGATTTTAGCGATTGTTCGTTCGAAGCGTTTTCCTGCGATCAATTCGGGGGCGGAGACGCGAACGACGTCGAATTGTTTTCCGGTTCCCCACAGGGTGGTTTTGCCGTCGGCGACGGCGTGCTCCTTCTCGTCGACGGCGACGGTGTTATGGGCCGCCGTTTGAGTGTACCACACTGCTTTGGGCGCGCTCCAGCCGCCGTAACCGACCGGCGGGTAGCCGAAATCGGGAAGCAGATCGAGGCCTTTGGCGAACAATCCTAGATTGAGACCGTCTCGGTGGCTGTGCCGGCCTCCCGCATCGTGATCCAGCCAGACGGCGCGCCGATCGCCGCCTTGTCCCGAACGGAGAATGGAAAGCCCCCATTGTTCCAGATTCACGTCGTCCTGTGCAATGGCGGAGCCGTGCTTCTGAATGACGCGATCCACCTGCCGTTGAAATTCTCGGGGATTCCCGGCGCAGATATCGAAAGGCAATCCTTCGGTGGAGAGATCGTTTTCGCGATATAAAATCTGGACGAACGCCGGATCGCGGGTGATTTCATATAGGCGCCAAAAGAATTGATACATGGAAGGCTCTGCATTTTGCGGGCGATTGGAGAAAGAGGCTCCCTGGTAATGGGGACTGGCGGATCCGAACCAGCCGCAATCGCCTTCGCGAGGATAATATTTATCGAGGCACCATGTGTCGATATGAAACCGGTAGGTTTTATGGAGATCGGGAAATCGTTGATACAATTGCTGCAAAAGAGATGGATCGAGACGATCGAAGCGTGCGGCGAGTTCGGAAAAAGAACGGGGGAAAATGGTTGTGTAGCCCGAAAGGCCTTTCTCGCCCGTCATCCCGTCTTCTTTGATGGATTCCGCAAGAATTTCAGAAAGCATGGCTAGGATTTTTTCACGGTTTTGAGGCCATCCAAGGACGGCCTCGATCGTTAAAAGCGCAATGGGCGTGCGTGGAAAATTGGATTCGATCCGGTTTCTATTGATTTGGGTATGGCGGAAAATATTTGTTTCAATATTTTGTTGGATATCGGCGAATTGAGACTTGGAGGATTTCAAATGGTATTTTTCGGCTTTTTGAGATAAGAAGGAAATCAGTTCGCTGTCTTGGCGAATCCCGTCGAAAATCCTGTCGTAGGCCTGGGCTAATTCGCGCACGTCTTCGCAGGCGTCGTGCCAAACAGTGACGTATCCGCGGTGACCGCCTTTTTCATAGACGAGGCCTTGGGATTGAAAATCAAACGAGGGGTATAGATCCGCAATGCGATCAAGTAGAATCGCCGCTTTGTGCGCATAGACCGGATCGCCGGTTGCAAAATAGGCCTCGCTTAAATGAGCGGCGCCTCCCACCATTTTTTTTCGCCACTGGCCGGCTATCAGATAATACCCTATGAAGCGCCAGCGCTTATCGCCTTCCACGTATCCTTCCCCATCGTCCACGCCAAATAAATGCAAGGGATCGGTTGGATCGGGATGTTCCTGATTGAAGAGCAGGGAGCGATCGGCCTTATCGGGAGCGAAGACGCCTTGTTCATTGAAGCCCGAACGATAATACGCCAGAAAGTCGTTCGTGGGGAATCGATGCCCGCAATGGGGGCATTCAACCTTGAAGGGAAAGTTCCATTCATCGATCTTCCAGTTGTACATCTTCACATCTTTGCGGCAATGGGGGCAGTACCCATCCGACCATACCATCCATGTTCGAGTTATCGACGGGCCGAACATGAATCCCCAGAGTTCGTCATCCGAACATTCCAGCCATGGCCGCACTTTTTCAACCAGCTTATTTTGAATGGCTTCCGCCCAGGGATATTGATTTGCGTTGGAAACGGAGGTTTCGCGTAAATGGGCGGGATAAAGCGCGCTTTCCTTTTTTAGAGGCTCTTCCTCCCCGGCGAAACAAGGTGAAAAAGGAGTCATAACGGATAAAACGATCCATGAAATAGAAATGAAAATTTTTACGGTATGAAATGTATTCACGGTTCAACCCTCACGGCGCGCCATTTCTTTCTTAGATTACGAGAGAGAATTTTCTGTACGAACCTATAATTTCATAAGATGCTTCGAGTGGGATAGGGGAGTGGAATAGTTTTTCGGGGCGGCTTTTGTTATAGTCAGAAGAGTTATTTTCGAATGTTCATTTCTTGAGATCTTGAGATGTAAGCCATGTTCAAGACGAACAAAACGGTTTTCTTTTCGATCTGCATCGTTGTTTTCTCTCTGCACCCTTCGCACGGATGGGAAGGATTCAAGTGGGAGGAATGGCGAAGCCTCACCCATGCGGAAAAGCCGCCGGTTGTTACGCCTCAATCCGGCCGCGCTGATTTGTTTCCTCTTCTGCAAAAAGACGCGCCGGACGGCGAAGAGATCCAAAGCATTGAGGAATGGGAAAGCAAACGGGATCGTATTTTAGAGACCTTGGAAGTTCTGATAGGAAATCCAGCGCCAATCAAACGAGTTCCTCCGTATGCAGAAATTTTCCTCGAAGAGAATCTTGGAGACCATACGAGAATTCATATGCGCATTGCCAGCGAGCCCGACGATTGGATCCCCGCTTATTTGCTGATCCCCAATCCAGTTCCCGCGCGCCCGGCGCCCGCGATGATCGTGCTCCACCAAACCGTCGCGCAAGGAAAGGACGAGCCTTGCGGCGTCGAGGGGAATTCCGAACTGGCGCTGGCTTTGGAACTGGTGCGGGAAGGATTTGTATGCATTGCTCCCGATGCGATCGGATTCGGCGAACGGACGCCGCCGGGCGCGCCGCCTTATCACGATGCGCTGCGATTCTATCGCGATCACCCGGATTGGTCTTTTTGGGGAAAGATGGCGTGGGACGTGCGGCGGATCGTTGATTATTTGGAGACGCTTTCGTTTATCGACAACTACCGGATCGGGTGCATCGGCCACTCGCACGGCGGGTATGGAACACTATTCGCCGCCATTTTTGAACCTCGAATCAGCGCCGCCGCCGTGAGTTGCGGATTTACGACGCTGCGCAAAGATCCGACGCCGGAGCGCTGGAGCCATCTCACCGCGCTGATGCCGAAACTGGGCTTTTATGTGGATTCCATTGAGGAAGCGCCGTTCGATTGGCATGAAATCATAGCCTGCATCGCCCCTCGCCCTTTTTTTCTGTGGAGCACTTTGAACGACTCGGTATTTCCGGCGACCGATAACTTCCCCGAAATCTTCGAACAGGTAAAAGACGTATACGCGCTATACGGCGCCTCCGTGTATTTTCATCCTATCCTTGAAGAAGGGCCGCATTCGTTTCCCCAAAAGCGGCGCCGCGAAGCGTACGATTGGCTTCAGATCTATTTATCCGCCCGTCCCGATTCATTCAACATGCCTGCCAGCCTGGATGAATGGGAGAGCGACCGGAAGCAAATCAAAAAGTTGCTCTCGCGCGACATCGGCCCGACCGATCCTCCTTCTCTGGAATCTGCGTTCCAAATTTTGTCGGCGACTTCTCGAGAAGGATGTGTTGAAAAGAAGATTCAATATGCAGCGGCGCCCGGCGAATATGTCTCCGCCTATCTGTTTTATCCAGACGCGATTCAAAAAACGAATCCGGGCATCGTTGTTTTTCACCAAACCACTGAATATGGGAAAGAAGAGCCGGCCGGACGCAAGGGCCGCAAAAGCATGCATCTGGGGCTGGAACTGGCCGGGCGAGGTTATATTGTCCTGGCGCCCGATTCCATCACGGCGGGAGAGCGGATCGACGGCGGCGGTCCATTCGATACTCGCCAATTTTATCGCCGCCATCCGAATGCGTCCGCTTTGGGGAAAATGATTCAGGATGGACGGCGGGCCGTCGATATTCTCCAGACCATCCCGGAAGTGAATCCCAAGAGAATCGGTGTGATCGGGCATTCGTTGGGCGCGGAGGAAGCGCTGTTTGTGGCGGCTTTTGACGAACGTGTTCAAGCGGCGGCCGCCAGCTGCGGATTCGCGCCGCTTCGAGCGGAAAGCAATCCCTGGAGATGGGCGCGCGATCACTGGTTTTCTTACATGCCCCGCCTGCGGATCGATCTGAGAGCCGGCCGCCCGCCCGCCTGGGATTTCGACGATGCGATTCGCCTTATCGCTCCGCGCGGATATTTCAACTTTCAAACGATGGATGATGAAATCTTTCCCGAGGGATACGCTTCGCACGCCATGACTCTTTCTCTTCGACCGCTTTGGAGGATGTACGGAAAAGCGAATAATCTCCGGAGTCTTCTGGAGCCGGGGCCTCATGATTTCTCCCCTTCGGCGAAGGCGGCCATTTATAGTTGGTTCGATTCGATCCTTTTCGATACAGAAAAAACTTCGGGCGATCATTAAGCGCATCGCATCCCTGCACATATTTTTGATAAGGACGTCAATCATGAAAAAACATGCCTTTCTTTCTCACCGATCTTTTTTAGTTTTGATCTTTTTTCTTTCCGTTCTTTTGCATGCTTCTTTTCAAAATGCGTATTCCCAATGGAATGCGGAAGAAGACTCGGAATATATGAAGCGATTCCATGAAAGATTTCAAGAAATTTCATCGCCGCTTTCGATCAATGAATACGCCGATCCAAAACGTTATGATGAACTGTACATGGGGGATCGCATTCATGACGAACTGGCCGACCTGAGCAACGATCAGGGAGGGATATCCTGGGGATGGTCGTACCGCATGATGTCGCTGAACGAAATGTATCGAGCAACAGGCGACATAAAGTATCTAGCCGCCAATCTCTCCATCATAAAAACGATCCTGTCTGTGCGCGACGATCGCATCGGGAAATCGTTATGGACGGGCGAGACCGCTCCCGCCTGGGGATCGGATAAATACGCGGAGCGAGGCCGGGCGATATTCGCCGTGCATACGGGGATGATCCTGTATCCTATGTATGAGTGTCTTCAGCTCGCCAAAGAACAGCCTGAAATTTCGGCGTCCTTCAAAGAGGAATTTCAAACAATCCTGGCGGATTGCAACGAAACCCTTTCCTGGCACGACAAGCAATTTCGTTGGGGGCCTGGCGAAGGAGAAGCCTGCTATATTGGCATGGATCAAGAAAACGCTATGGAAGACAAGCCCCTGCCGGGGAATCGGCTCAGCGCTATGGGCAGAGCGCTGTATCACGCCGGGATTGTGAATCGCAATGAAGAATTTTCCCGCAGGGCGTTGGCGATTGGCCGCTATATCAAGAATCGTCTCAGCACGGGCGAAGACGGCGCCTATTACTGGCCTTATTGGCTCCCTTTGCAGCCTCCGCAGACGGTCATCCAGAAAGAGAAAATTTCGGGAGAAGATGTTTCCCACGCTTCGCTCACCATGGCCTTATTGGTCGAACTCGCACGAGAAAAAGATTTTATGACGGGCCGGGATTTTGAAAAACTGGGGAAGACGGTTCGGCAGGGATTCGGGCGGCTCGACAACGGCGTCTTGTTTGGAAGCATAAACGGGAATCCGCGTTCGAATCCGTCGCTCGTTCAAATCCCGGCGCGGTGGCTGCGCCTGTCTCCGAATGCGGATGGAGTGTATGAATGCATCTCGCAGTTTTACCTGCGGTATGTACAGAATCCCGGGCCGCTTGATTTGGCTTTGTTGATTCGATACTCGCATCCCGCGCTTTCCGCCTCCAATCCGCCCGATATTCCTTCCATCCAGCAGCGACTTTTCGAGAAGGTATTCGGCGACTATGTAAAGCTGGATCCCGAATTGCATCAGCAAGTCGCCGGAAGCGAACCCGGCAAGCGATTTTATGTGGACGCCGACAATGACGGGCGGCCCGATGAAGTTTGGTTTATCGATGAGGATTCGCGCCATCCCCGGAAATACAGGCCCCTGCTGGTCAGGGCGATCGACGAAGATGGAGATCTGGAGCGGGATGGAGCGCCCGATCGCGACAGCGACCTCTATATCGCCGACTGGAAGGCGGATGGAAGCGTTGACGCTGTTTTGGATTACACCGATGCAGATGGAGACGGCGATTTGGATGAGATGGGGATGTATTTTTTCGGAGGAAGCGCGAACTATTTTCAAGAGCCGGTTTTGCGCGTGTGGTGGTCGAAAGACGTAGGCGACGATAATTTATTATGGTACGACGTGGGATACACCTACGATCAAAGACTCTGTCAAAACAAAACTCACTTCGGAGGCGATGAATTATTTGTTTCATTCGCTCTACCGCTAAACGGTGATCGATGGATTCCTTTTTTCGAAAATCCTTTTCTTTTTTATGACCGCGATGGAGACGGCGTCGCGGAGGAAGTTCTTCGGTTGTCGGGAGTCGGCATGGATGTGGAATCCATTCGATACAGTTTCAACGCCGATAACGATGCGACGCTCCAGGCGCCGCGAGACTTCGACGTTTCGATATCGGCATGGGCGCAAGGCGCCGCGCCGAAACCCGCTCCCAACCAGCGAGGCCGATCAAATCTGCAATTAGACGAATCCATGACGGAAAGCATTGAACTTCGAGGGATTCCCAGCGCCCTTTTTCTTGCCTATCAATCTGCCCCCGATTTTGTGAAGCCGGTTCGGTGGGAGCGATTGTTGTTAACCTGGGACGAGATCGATTTGAATGTCGATGCGCAAAGCAACTACGAGGAGAGCCATGAACGCTGGGAGGGCGTCATAGCGCACGGCGCCGATGACTTCCCGCAAATCGGAGGCCCCAGCTGCGGGCCGTTTAACAAGCGATATGAACTTATTTCCAGCGCGCCGCATCCAATCCAGATCTATTATCATCCCAGTGACCGGCGCATCCATCTCAAGAACGCGGAGCGCGCCTGGATGCTGGTGGATATCGATTTTGACCGAATCGCGGATATGCGCTATGAACTGACGGATCAGAATCAAAATGGATATATCGACCGCTGCGAACTGGATATAGACGCGGATGGAACAATCGATGATGCGTGGGATCTCGACGATGAGAACGTCGAAGAATTGGAATGGTCATGGAGCGCCGTTCATGCGAAGGTGGATGAAATCCTCATGGATGCTTTGGCGGATCTTATTCACTGCAATCAAACGCTGCGCCGAGTTTTTCAGAAAATCGATCCCGGTCTGTGGGAAAAGATTTTCACTCGATTTCCTGCTTGGGAGCAAGTGGAAAATCTGGATGCCGCCAAAGCGTTTCAACTTAGCGCATCTAAAGAAAGTTTGCGCTATCGAATCGAACTTTTGAATCATTCTCTGCTGTTCGAACTCAAAAAACGCGTTCCCGGCGACGACTTATGGATCCCGTTGAATCGAAGCCGCGCGAGAGGAGATATTGAAAAGATCATACAATTTCTTGAACAATTTTATGAACTTGAATCCACTCGCTGAAGCGGCTGCGCTTAAGAGCGGCGATTTTGGATTCACTCAAAGGATCGGTTAGCCGGTTCCGGAGACGCACAAAAAAAGCGGAGCGATTCGAGCGAATCGCTCCGCGAGCGGTTTTTACGTGTTCTGTGTCTGAATTAAGGCTATTGGCGTTGGAAATTCCTCCGCCGTTCCATCATCTCATCAATTTCTTTTTGGGCGGCGCTTGTATTTTCTTTCCAGGAGGCGTTTTGTTCTTCGGAAAGAATAGCCGTTACTTTAGCGATAAAATCCTTTTTGGCTTCGGCGAAGGCTTTTTCCGCTTTTTCACGCTCCGCCTCATCCATGGGCTGCCCCATGAAACGGGAGCCGCCGGGGACAATCTTTTTGCTCAATGCGATAGCCAATGGCTGAATTTCGGAGCATTGATCCTCTTTCAATTCCACTTGACGCAGCCCCCGCAGTTCAGCGACAGGCGTGTAGATTCGCTGCATCATAACAGTTTCCATAGCTTCCAGTTCTTTCTCGGAAAGCGTATCTTTCAATTCTTTTTTCAACGCATCCGCCGTATCTTTCTGCCGTTTTTCAAAGTACTTGACGCGTTCGTCATCGCTCATGCTTTGAAAATCAGGCCTCCCGCCTTGATCGCGCAGCGCTTGGCGAACTTCATCGTAAGCCGCAATAACTTTTTCGGATTTTTCTTGATTCAGCAATAAAACATCGCAAATAATCAGCGCTGTCTGGCTCCGAAAACTTCTCTGCTGCGCCATTGTAGTATTGGCGGCGATCAGTAATCCCAACATGCCTAACAACATACTTCTCATTACGTGCTTCATGCCCATTCTCCTTGTGTGTTTGGAATAGAAAAACCCCTTGCTACTCCGTAAGTCGCCGGAAAGACAATAAATGTTCCAAGAAGAATGTTTTCGCATCTATTCAACAGGCAAGGATTCGTTTCACTGTCTTAAAAACCGTTTTCCGACATACCACCCGATCAGGATGATGGCGATCCATGGAACGGCGAATACGGCAAAGGAGAAAATCCACGAGAGCAATTTCGTCATCAGCGACAGAGAATACATCATCACGGCGACGGCGTCTTGAAAGGCGCGGCGCAGGGGCGTGAAAACGTCTTTGGGCTTGGATTCGGCGATGGGCTTTTCTTCCGGAATTTGGCGTAAATTCAGAGTCAGGGTGGAGAATTGAATCTGGCGATCCCAGAGGCGCTGCCGGCCCTGCATCTGTTCGATCTCGGTTCGAACGCGGGCGATCTCCTGCTCCACCTTGAGCAGTTCCTCCATCTTAACCGCATCGCGCTCAAAGAGTTTCAAAAGCCGCTCCTCTTGGCGTTGGAGATTGCGGATTCGTGTTTCCTGATCGAAATATTGTTCCGTAATGTCCTGAATCGCCGATTCCAGATGCTGCACTTCGCCCAGTTTCTTGCATTCCTCCAAAACGGCGTCCAGGCGCTCGGCGGGAATCCAGAGCGTGTACTGCGCCCAGGGCGGCTTCTCTTTTTCGCGCAGGGTCAACTGAGCCGTCAAGCCGCCGGCTTCCGAAACGATGCGTTCGACGGCGCTCTGGGCGTCGGCAAGCTGCTCCACTTCCACCAGCATATCGGCGTTGCGAATGATTTTGCGCGCATCGGGCTGCTCAAACGCCTGATCGCTGCTTTTCTCCGGCTGCGCGCCGGATTTTTTATCCGTGGAAATATACTTTTCTCCCACAATTTCTCTTCCAGCATTTTGAGCGATCAATCCGGCGGCAAACTGTTTGGGCGCGGGAGATTTATCATGGGGCGAGACGGGCGCTCCTTCAAAATAGAGAACCGTATCAGAATTTCCCGGCATCCCCATTCCCATACCCCCCATCCCGAAGCCATACGTTCCAAAGCGTTCGGTTTGCTTCGCGGCGACGCCTCTACGCTGAGTCCCTTTCTCCTGGACGATAGTCGACGCTCGACGCCCTAACTGAATTGAATCGCCGGCTACAACAGACTTCATCGAGTCAGTTTGAGCCGTTTGCAGATGGGGCAAAATCATGGTAGGCGTGATGAGAACAGCCAATATCACGAACACGGCGATTCCCGCCAGCTGCCGCCTTCGATGAGTCGAAAAAAACAGGCTCCAATCCAAACGCCAGCGTTTAGGTTTTTGTCGGACTTGTTTTGGCAGGCGGATGATAAAATTTCCCAGTCGCGCGGCTGCAGCGTCCATAGATTCAATCTCCGAAAAGGATTCTTTAAGAAGCGTCGATATTGTTTGAAGCGCCTCTACGGTGTTTTGCAGTTTTTGATTCGCGTGCAGATGAGCTTCCACGAATTTTTTTTCATCCGGCGAGAGTTCGCCGTCGATGTATCGCGAAAGGAAACTATTGATGGTTCGTAAAGACGAATCGTTCATGTTAGATCTCAGCATACTGCAAGAGATTGCGCAGTTTCAATTTGGCCCGCGTCAACCGCTGGTCGACCGCGTCGATGGAGACGCCCAGCCGCATCGCGATTTCCGCGTAGGATAATTCTTCGAAGTACCGGAGAATGACGACTTCACGGTTGGGGCGCGACAGTTTTTTCAAGGCGCGCAGTAATTCCTGCGTTCGTTCGCGTTTTTCCATCTGATCCGCCGGCGATGGGCCATCATCCTGGAGAGTGGGTGAAACGCCGTCCTGGTCGGAATGAACGCGCAGGTCGACGGGATTATGTTTGGCGGATCGAAACCACGTCCAGCGGCATCGTTGGGCGATCCCTTTCAGCCAGGGGTAAAACTTGTCGGGATTCTTGAGCGACGGGTAGTTTTCATACGCGCGCACCAGCGTTTCCTGCGCCAATTCTTCGGCGCGGTGGGGATCGCACATGAGGCTCAGACAGTAGCTATACAACGGCTTGATATAGTCCTGAGCCAGTTCTTCAAACGCATGAGTCGGCATGGATTGTTTCCTAGAACTGGATTCGACGACTGGCTTTAATGCAACCGCATGATTCATTACATTGGCTCAGACCCGTGAAATTGTGAAGTCTTCTCCGATTTACCGGTTTCTTAAGTAGTAGCGCCGCCGCTCCGATTACCGACATTTTTATCTCAATTTTTTTGCTGAATCAGGGGTGAATCTGTATGATGGGGAAGAAAAATGCAACTATCTTTAAATATGAATCGACTTTTGCGCGTATTATTCTGTAAGTATCTGTGAATGGATGGGGCGAACCTTATGATTCTGGTTGAAGAACTGAAAAAAAGTTATGGAGAATTGCGGGCGGTCGACGGAATTTCGTTTGAAGTTCTGGAAGGCGAGTTGTTTGGCTTTTTAGGGCCCAACGGGGCGGGGAAGACGACGACCTTGTCCATGATTTCGGGTTTATTAAAGCCGGACGGCGGCCGCGTGATGATCAACGACATCGATGTCTGGCAGACTCCCAAAGCCGCCAAACGGATTCTCGGCCTGGTTCCGCAGGATGTCGCTCTTTATGAAGAATTGACGGCCCGCGAGAATCTGCGCTTCTGGGGAGGGCTCTATCATCTCTCTTCCTCCGAATTGAAATCCAATATTGAAAAATGGCTGGATCGAGTCGGTCTTACCGATCGGGCGAACGATGCGGTGTCCAAATATTCCGGGGGGATGAAACGGCGCCTGAATCTCGCCGCGGGAATGATCCACAATCCCCAAATCGTGCTGCTGGACGAGCCGACTGTCGGCATCGATCCGCAGGCGCGCAATAACATCCTGGAAATCATTCGGGAAATCGCTCGAGAAGGAGTCACCATCCTGTTCACCACGCACCATCTGGAGGAAGCCGAAACTCTCTGCAATCGCATCGCCATAATGGATCACGGCAAGATTCTACAGACGGGAACCGTGGATGAACTGGCGCAAGTGGTCGGCGACGGCGATCTGGTGAATTTACACGGTTCGTTTTCTCCGGCGGCCTTCAAATCGGCCTTGACAGGGTTATCGATCAATTTCATCAACATCGCCGACGGCTCCGCCAAATTCAGTCTGGCGCAAAACGGCGCCAATATTTCTGTAGTCATTCAGAAATTGAGCGAAGCGGGAATCAGCATCGAAGATCTTTCCATGGAGAAGCCCAGTCTGGAAAGCGTCTTCTTAAAATTAACGGGAAGAGAGTTGCGAGATTGAAGATTCTGCTGTTTCTCATCTATAAAGATTTCCAGCGAGTTCGGAAAAAGCCGTGGGTAATCCTCGTTTTCATGGCGATTCCCATCCTGTTCTCGTGGATGTTGGCTATGATTTTCGGCTCGGGAAGAGAAGCGCCGGAGATCGTCTTGAACGTAGCGGTGTTAGATGACGACGAGGATTTTTTCGCCGGCATGATTCGATCCATGAGCAATCAGGGCGATGCCGGCGACCACCTGAAGATTCATTTTGTCGACCATGTCGATGAAGGGATTGAGTTGATCGAACGGCGTAAAGTATCGGCGCTGCTGGTGTTTCCCCAGCATATGACATCCGACCTCCTCGACGGAGCGACGGTGACCATCGATTTGTATAAAAATCCCGCGCAAACCATCCTCCCCCAGATTATCGAACAGGGATGCGAGATTCTCACGGTGAGCATCTCGGAATTGCTGTCGTTTATGGGGCCGGAAATCAAGCAGGCCGTCGAACTCTTCGACAGCGAAACGCTGCCTCCCAGTTGGGGGACGGCGATGATCGTTTATCAGGGGATGCAAAAACTGGAAGCGGCGAGAACATACATGTTTCCTCCGATCATCGATATCAAAACCGAAGATATGAAGGATTACGACTTGAACGCCGATCGCGGCGCGGAACCGTCTCGTACTGACGAGGAAATCCATGCAGAGTGAAATTTTTTCCAATCTTTTTCCGGGCATGATGGTAATGTGGGTGTTTTTCATTGGACAAACCACCCTTTCCGACATTTACACCGAGCGGGATCGAAAAACCCTGATGCGCTTGATGGCGGCGCCGGTGACAAGCATGCATATCGTCCTCTCCAAATTCGCGCATTGCTTCCTGCTTTGCGTTCTGGTGGAGTTGGTTTTGATCCTGATCAGCGCTTTCTTGCTCGGGGTGCATTGGGGGAATCCGTTTTGGCTGCTCGTTGTGGTGGTAATGATCAATTTCGCGTTAACCGGCGTGCTGGCGCTGCTCTATGGAGCGGCTCGTAATAAAGCGGCCGCCGAGGGGCTGACCGTCATCGTGATTTTAGGATTTGCTTTTTTAAGCGGTAGTTTCTTCCCGTTTGAAGGAATGCCGGCCCTGTTTCAGCGCATCGGCGAATGGACGGTGAACCGCTGGGCCATCCTTGGACTCCGGTCTGTTATGAACGCCGATCCCTTATCGCAGCTGGGATGGATTCTGATGAAAATGTTTCTTTTTGGACTCGTTACGATGGCGGGCGGAATCGTCTTTTTGAAGCGCCGCCTGGAAGCGGGGGAGGGAGTATGAACATTCTTCGAATCGCCTGGTACGATTTGCGCCGCATGCTCAAGGACAAGATGGTTCTTGTCTGGTGGCTCCTCATGCCCATGACGTTCATCTACTTCTTTGCGCAAATGATGAACAGCCCCCAACAGGTCAATACATGGATTCCCATTTTTAATTACGATGACCACGAACTTTCTCAAATTTTTATCGATCAAATGAAAAAAGAAGGCTTCAGCATCGATGTGCGCAAGCCGGGCGACGAACAATATCTGCAAGGCTGGTCGCGCGCGTTGATTATTCCCGCCACGTTTTCCGCCGATTTGCTCAAGGGAAGCCGCGTTCATGTGTCCTTTCTCAAGGGCGAGGGCAATTCTCAAAATACTCTATCCGCTCAAACTCGCGTTTTGCGAAATGTCATCCAATTCACCGGCGCGCTGGCTTCCGTCGATGTCGTCAACAATCGCTGGACGAAGCTGACGCGCGAGAATTTCTTGAACGAATTGAACAAACCGCTTCAACTGCAGGCGGTCAATCGGGAGCACTCCGCTCTGCGGCCGCCTCCCTACGGCTTCGCTCTGTCGCTGCCGGGCTATTTGGTGATGTTCGTTTTAATGATGAGCATCATGTACGGCGGGGTGACATTGACGAACGAACGCTCCCAAAAACAGTTGGTGCGCGTCATCGCGGCACCGCTGCACCCTATGGAAATTTTTCTCGGCAAACTGCTGGGGCGCATGTTTCAGCCCGCCTTGCAGGCGTTCATGATTTTATTCGCCGGGTATTTTCTTTTCGGCGTAAATCTGGGCGATCATCCAATTGCTTTGATTCCTGTAATTTTCTGCTTCGCCTTTTTTTGCGGGACGCTGGGCGTTTTATTCGGCGTGATATGCTCGACCGAACAGCAGGTTTCCAGCATGGGAATTCTCGTCACGATGCTTTTGACGGCGTTGGGCGGATGTTGGTGGCCGATGGAACTCGTTCCGGAATTTTTCAAGACCGTCATGATGTTCATCCCCGCCTATTGGGCCCTGCAGGGATTTCATGACGTCATGGCGTTCGGTAAATCCTTCGCCGGCGTTGCTCCGGAATGCATTTCGTTGATAGCTTTCGCTCTTTTGATCCTATTGGCCGCCGTCCCGCTGTTCGAATGGCGAAAACACGAAATATGATTTTTCACCAACCCAATAAAAAAAGAAATATTTTCCGCTCTTCGTGATATATCTTTATACTATATCAAATCATGAGGAGGACTCTTTTTATGTTGCATCGCTGTTTACTCGTGGGATTGTTTCTCTTTTTGCTCCTTTCATCGCTTGAAATCGTCTCGTATGCGCAAAGCCCGGGTGAAACTTCATTCATTCTTCAAGTTCCGGCTGGGACGCGAGTCGTCGGCGTGTTTGATGAATTTCGCACGATTGAAGAAGAATACCAATTGCTGTCCGCCGTTTATCTGAAATCGGGCGATCATGACCTGCCGCTGGAGACAGGCGAATATCCCTTCACGATTTTCGAACGAATGGAATTCGGGCCGGAGCGCAAGGAGGGCTGGCCGTTGGAGGAAGGCCGCTTGACGGCCGAGCGTTCACAAACCGCCGGCGAATTTGCAACCGTGGATTACACTATCGAACAGGATATGGAAGTCGATGGGCAGCGGATCCATCTCACGTGGGATTATCTTTACGTGGAACTACAGGACGGGACGCCGATTACCCCGGTTATGGCATTGGAAGAGCCTTATTTATCCCAGCGTTTTTATATGACCGGCCAGATCGTTGGGAGCGACGACCGGCTAGAATTCGCCTCCGAAGCCTATGAGCCGTTTCCCGCGTATCTTCTGGACGTTGATCTGGAAGACGGCCAAAGCGTGAAACTATACTATCGCTGGCAAATGCCCATGGCCGGTTCGGGCCCCGCCAATTTGGTGTTCGCCGAAGTGGAGATTCAAGAAGGACAAACCGTTCAGACCGATTATTGGAGACTGGTCTATTCGGCCTCTCATCACAATTGGGATGAGAGGTTTTGGGTGCTGTTCGATCAGCCTCTGGGAGAGGCGTACGGCGTCGCCGTATTTCGCCGGAATGTCTTTGCCGAAGGTCCGCAACAGGTTTATACGCTTGACGTCGATCTTCAGCCGCTGCGCGAAATCGGAATTTTGAAAATGAATCACATGGAAGTCGACCAAATTCCTTTTCCGTCCGCCGTTCCAAATTGGCGCTGGTATTAATCTTTCCCAAAATTGATCTCTTGAAAAAACGATGATGGAATCCAACGTAACAAGAATTGCATTGGCGGCCTAATTGGGCAGTCGAAAAAGTAAGGCAGGCGAGAACCGCCTGCCTTGCTCACTTCATTGAATCCTCAATGGAATGGATATATTTCCATTGATCAATCTGCGCCGTTTAGAACAAACTCCATTCGTTAATGCTGGTTTGGCCTTCGAGCAAGTTCAGAAGAGTCCAGCCGGATTCATTGTTGTAAGGTTCAAAGACGCTTCCATCCGCTCGACTGCAGTGCCATCCCCATTTTCCAGTGCGTACGCCGGAATTAGAGGCTTCACTGCTGTTCATCATGACGTCGAATCCAATCTGAGTCCGATCGGCCGGATCGAGGATAGCGTCTTTCACGATCCGGTATTCAATCACGAAGCCCGATTCGTCTTCTTTCACTTTAGCTCCGCAGGCCCAGTAAACCGGTTGGTCTTCTCCATCCCGTCCGTTTTCCATGTATTTACCGCCGCTGGCGGCGTCCAGCATTTCGGGGAAATACTTATTGTTGGAAGCGGCGATTCGACCGTCTCCGACTACTGTCAACTGGCACCCGTAGCGGCTGCCTTCGATCGCGGAGGTTCGAGACATATTGCCGTCGAGGTAAATCTCGACGCTGTCGGCGTTCCAGAAACTCTGATCGGGATAATCAAAGCTGAGGCTGGGATCCGTCACGTCGGCTGCAATGTACAGGTATTCGTTGTCGTGGAAAACGTGAAATACAACGTTCTCTTCGTCGGCCGCATATTCATTTCCCGAAATATGTACGCCCGGCGCCGTATTGCCGTTGGATGCATCGTGATCAAACGCGTAGACGTTGGCTTCGTTATATTCTCCATCGCTGATCACGCCGTCCAACTCGACTTGGTTGGCGAGGAAAGGCGCTTCCACTACGGTCGCTTTGACATATTCGCTGAAGAACATCGGAGAATCCAGGCCGAAGATGGTTTCCTCATTGGCGATTCCCGACCAGATCGGCTGCACGTCGATTGGTTCAAGAGAAACTGCGTTATACGTGAGGTTTATTGGTTCATCGGGCGTTGCATCGACGTTCCAAGTGATTACGCCGTCCGACAAGACTCCGTCATGGCTGATCTCTTCCGCCGTCCAGCCTTGGGGGAGAACTTCCGTAATGGCGGCGGCGCCCGATTCGCCTTTCATGGTCACCGAAACAGAGACGCTGAAAGAGGCCGAGTCGCCTTGATAAATGATCGATCCTTCTTCGAAGGAGCGCACGGCGAGACAGAACGAGGAAACCAAACCGAAGCGGATGTTATCGATCAAGATGTTCTGACCGTCCGCCGTGTTGGCTTCTCCGCCGTTATCATGATGAATGCCCAGCGAAAATTCTTCGCCTTCGATGATCGACGTCATGTGCGCTCCGAGATCGAGCGAAAATCCCAACGTTCGCCATTCACCTTTGTAATTGTTGATGCCTCGAAACTCGACAGGCACAACAGTTCCTCCCGTAGAGGGTTGCAAATAGGGGCGAATCACGCACCAAGTCGAAAAATCATCGGTGACGCAAGCGTCAAAATAGACCGCTCTTACGCGCGTCCAATCGACGTCTTCCAAAGTCTGCAAGGTTTTGACCGATCGCACTCCATTGGATGTGACCTGTATCACCATGCAGTTATCCCCTTCGGAGGGAGTCGCATAGTCTGCGCCCAGGACGGGAGGCAGTTCGGAAGCGTCCTGCGTCCATCCCAGCGGCGTTTCTTCGCCCGGATTGGTTTCGTTCAATCCATAAACCTTGACGATTTCCAATTCAGTGGGATCGGTCGGCCGGACGCCGTAGATGTTGTCGATGAAGAATCGTCCTGATCCTACCAGGCCGGCGCTGACGACCATTTTGATCGTTCCGAAATCGGTCATTTCATTGGCGGAGCGATAAGGATCGATCGGCAGAACAACCTCATGCCATTCGCCGGGAGCGATGTAGTCGAAGGAAAGGCAGTCATCCGGATTCAAATGGCTTCGGACAGGAACGTTGCCGTTGCCGTCCGTGGCGCTGTCGTCTAGAAAATAGATCGAATAGCGCAACTCTGTGACGCCCGTCAAATCCTGCGGAACTGGAAGATTCAATGCAGCTTGACCCCAGTAATTGCTGGTCGTAGCGTCATATTCGACATAGATCCCCCACGATCCTTCGATCGGCGGAACATTTTCATAAGCGACTTCGTCCACCATGGAATAGACTATGGCGCCGCCCGTCATTTCGGCGTCGTTTTCCTCAAACCCTTCCACAAAAACCGTTTCGGTTTGAGCCATGCTCTGACTCACAATGAGTGATGCAAAGAAAACAGATGCGACAAACTTCTTTACCATGTAAAAACCTCCTTAAACAAATTGGATTTAGACCGTTTCATAACGGTCTACTAAAGAATAAGTTGAAATTCAAGTACATAAAGGCTTATGATAAAAAAACTTAATGTTTTATTAATTCGAATGTTCGAACTCCTTAGTGGTTTTCTGGATAAGGGAAAAAATAATGTAGTTCGCAGCTTGTTTCTTTTCTGAATTGATAAGACCGCCGGTTTGAGCGCATACGCTTCGTTGATCTTTGCTACTATCGCTCACTGGTGATTCATTGGATGAAACGCGGTATGATTTGCGTTAAGGGTATGAAAACATAGAAATCATAAGGGGATTCTTTGATGCGGTCGATTCTTTTTGGTGCATGTTTCAATTTCTTTTTAATGATCACGGTTTGCCAAGCTCTTTCTCAGACTGCCTATGTTTGGTGGGAGGGAGAAAATCCTGTTCAAACCAATTTTCCCAAGACAACCTGGTTTAATACCGGCGCTTTGGAAGGGAAGAGGGATCTGCTTTCCGCGGGGGACTGGTTATCCAATGACGGGAAACGCTCCGGGGAAGCCGCTTTCGCGCAATACTCTGTCGAAATTCCTCAAGCGGGCGAGTATCGATTCTGGGTGAGAAAATTTTGGAAGCACGGCCCCTTCGAATGGCGGTTCAATAATCAAGAATGGCGCGTTTGTCTCCGCGACGTCGCGTTGGCGGACAGCGTTGCCATCCAGCAGCATATTTCCGCCAACTGGGTTTTCTTGGGAAGCGTTGAATTGCCGCAGGGCGCTGCGGCGTTTGAATTGCGCCTTCTGGCGGATGAAGGCGAATCGCTGACCGCCTGCTTCGATTGTTTTCTCTTGACACAATCTCTATTTCTCCCGCGAGGCAAATGGAAGCCGAATGAGAAATCCGGCGAAGCCGATGAGGGCTTTTTCTCCTGGGAGCCGCCCTTGGATTCGTTTTCGCAGGACGCTTTGCTCGATTTGCGTTATTTGAACGAATCGGCCGCGGGCGTCCATGGCTTTGTTCGAAGAGAGGGAGATCATTTTACGCTGGGCGACGCTTCTCCCGTGCGATTCTGGGCTGTGAACTTATCCAGCGAAATCGCCGCGCTGGATCGACCCTCGATTGATTACCTGGCCCGGAAACTAGCGAAAACGGGCGTCAATATGGTCCGCTATCACAGCCCGATTTTTGATTCAACAAATCCGGATCGCGTTGACGAACAAAAGTTGGACAATCTTTTCTATTTAATTAATACGCTCAAAAAGAACGGCGTCTATACAACCATTAGTTTCTACTTTCCCTTGTGGTTTCAAATCCGGACCGACTATGGAATCCCCGGGTATGAGAGCATCGATAACAAAAGGCCTTTCGCCTTGTTATATTTCGATCCTCGCATGCAGGAGATTTATAAAAGCTGGGCGAAGACATTGTTGACGACGCAGAATCCCTATACCGGCGAATCTCTATCCAACGAGCCGGCCGTCGCCATCGTTGAAATTATCAATGAAGACAGCTATTTCTTTTGGACGTTTACCAAAAGCAATATTCCCTCCGTCCAATGGGCAAAACTGGAAAAACGATTCGGCGATTGGCTGATCGATCGATATGGTTCGCTGGAGAATGCTTACTCGAGGTGGGACGGGAAGAAAGAGGCCGGCGACGATCCAGAAAACGGGCGAATCGCTCTTTACGAAGCCTGGAGCATGACAGGCGGCTCCGTCCGTTCCCAGAGCGCATCGACGGTTAAGCGCATCGGCGACCAAGTGCGGTTTTTGACGGAGCAGCAGCGATCGTTCTATGCCGATATGAAAACCTATTTTACGGAGGATTTGGGCTGCCGCAGTTTGATCAGCGCGAGCAACTGGCAGGTCAGCGATCCCAACATGCTGGATGCGCTCGAGCGATACACCTACACCGCCTGCGACGTCATCGATCGTCATGGATATTTCAGCGGCGAACACCAAAGCGCGGATGGCTCCCATTCGTATTCGGTCGCGCCCGGCCATACCTTCAAGAATCTCGCCGCGGTTTCTGTTCCCGAGCGTCTTCCGCTTCAGTTTATCCAAGTGAGCGAGCATCCGCACATCATTTCTGAAATAGGATGGACCAATCCCAATTTATATCGCGCCGATTATTCCTTTTTGGCGGCGGCTTACGGGTCGCTGCAGGGCATTGACGGCTTTTACGCCTTCGCCTTGGGCGGGGCGTTCTGGGATGCGGACATGAAAAAATTTGCCTTATCGTGTCCCGTCATATTAGGCAACTTTCCCGCTTACGCCTTGATGTACCGGCGAGGCGACATCCAGGTCGGGGAGCCTGTGCTGCATCAAATTCTCGATTTGGAAGATCTCTATGCCATGAAGGGATCGGGTGGATCGGCGGCGCAGGCTCTCGATGATTTACGCCTTCAAGACATCCCTCCCGGCGGCGAAGTTTCCGGCGAAGTCAACAACATCGATCCATTATCCTTCTTTGTGGGGCGGGTCATGCGCTCTTTCGGCGTCAATACAGACGATTCGACGCAAATGAATTTATCGAAATATATCGATCGCGAAAATAGGATTGTGACCAGCCGGACCGGCGAGTTGATCTGGAATTACGGAAGCGGTCTGGCGACCCTTCATACGCCGAAGAGTGAAGGAGCGGCTGGATTTTTGCAGCAGGCGGGGCGCATTCAAATCGGCGCGGCGGCGATCGAATCGCAAAATGAATACGGATCGATTGTGCTCGTCACTCTAGACGACCAACCGATACAGCATTCCAATAAAATTTTGATACAAGCGATGACGATCGAGCGCCCTTACGGTTTTCGGGCGTCCAATGGAAAAGATGGGACGATTACGGATATGGGGGGGTATCCCTTCGGAGTAGAGAAAATTCAGGCGACTATTTCACTTCAATGGAGCGGCGCCAATACTGCGCAATTAACGCCGTTGGATGAAAACGGCTATCCCGCCGATGCGCCGGCGATTATCCAACGCCAGAATTCCGATCAACCTTTTGTTTTTTCTCTCAAGGAAAACGCCGTGTATCATATTTTACAGCGATCTTCCAACACGAACGTGATTCATTGGCCTCTCTGCGAAATTCGCCAGGAAGAAAGAAGGAAAACCGCTTCTTAATCATAAGGAAATTGGAAGGAAGGATATGGAGTCGAATTGCCGGCGGACGCTTCATCGGCGATGACATAAAGAATGGCGGTGAGAATGGGGATCTCACCGCGGGGCGATTCGGACTAGCCTCAATGGAATGAATGTAGGGGGGGGGAGTTATTCCGTATCTGTTTTGTGGGTGATTTTGTGCAAACTTCGCCGGACTTCGGGAGGCAGTTGAATACATTCGTCGACGATGCCCAGTTCTTTGATCACGCGGGCGGATAATTTAACCAGGCCTTTGGGAACTTTGACATGCACTTCATGGCCTCTATTTCCCTCTTCTTTCACATATACGGTGACGAAATTCAGAATTTTCGCATTCTCTTCCGTGATTTGTTCAAACCAGACGCGGACTTCGTCTTCGCCGGTAATGCGCACCAGATCTTCGCCCTCCATGTCGGCGAATTCTTGGAAGATTACTTTCGGCGTCAGTTCCAACTCTTCGCAGGCTTCGTGAATTTCCTCAGGCATGATGGCGTAGATGGTTTCTATCAATCCGAGCGGCAGGGAGATTTTGACGGTTTCGCCTCCGGAGGCTTGCACTTCGACGCGAAGCAGAGTTTCTTCCGCATCGGGGGCGGCAGTCGCCGGCGATGCAGCGGCGATGAAAAGAATAGAGCAGCATGTAAGAGCCAAGGCGGTTTTGAAGATTGTTTGGGTGCGGGCGGTCATGATTCGTTTCTCCTTTTTCCAATTCATTTTTTCCTTGTTGAAACTTATACGAACGCGTCTTTGATTAATTTCAAATAATTTCAAAAAAAATGAAAAAAATTCCGGGGGCGGGGAAATCAGCATTTTTTGGCTGGAATCGCATCAACGCAGTTATCATAAGGGAGATAAATCAATGATAAATTACGAAAACCGTCGTTTCGATAAATTCCGGGGCGATCACTGATGCCCGGCCGGATAGGCGAAAATCGACGGCTTACTGGAAAAGGTACGTTACATTATCATAAGTCTTCATACGATCATAAAGGAGGCGGTTGTGCAGAACGAGTCGGGCCATAACGAGCAGGTTTACCAAAAAGTCTGGGTCAGCGATTTGAAGGCCGGAGATAAAATTCAGAGTGTTTTTCAAATTACGCGCATCAATTTGAGGGATTATGACAAAGGGAAATTCCTGGCGCTGCGCTTAGGAGACAAAACGGGAAAAATTTCGGCGGTTTTGTGGAGCCTGGCGGAAGAAATATTCCAAGTCGTCTCCGAGGGGGATCTGGTGATCGTCGAAGGGCGCGTCAGCACGTATCAGCAGGAACTGCAGGTCAAGATCTACACGATTCGTAAAGTCGCCGATTTGAGTCAATATGACCTGTCTGATTTTCTCCCCGTTTCACCGACGCCTCTCGAACAACTGGTGGAAGAATTCGACGCTATGATTGAAAGCGTCAAAGACGACGATTACAAAAAACTCCTGCAATCGTTCCGGAATGACGAGTCTCTTTGGCCTCGCTTCTCGCTGGCGCCGGGCGCAAAGCGGTGGCATCACCCCTATTTGCACGGCCTGCTGGATCACACCCTTTGCGTGACGAAGATGTGCCGGCAAATGGCGGCCTTCTACCCGGAGATCGACTCCGATCTGCTGATAACGGGCGCCGTGTTTCACGACTGCGGCAAATTGGATGAATACGTCTATAAGACGCAGATCGATTTCAGCACCGAAGGGCGGCTGCTGGGGCATTTGTTCCAAGGCTCGTTTATCGTCGAGCGGCTCGTCGACGGCATCCCGGGATTTCCTCGCGAAAAACGCATGCTTTTGCTGCACATCATCGCATCGCATCATGGAGAAGTGGTACGTTCGCCCGTTCTTCCCATGACGATGGAGGCGTGCCTATTGCATCATGTTGAAAATATGGACGCTCAAATGGCCGCCATCCGCCGCGAAATGAATGCGGCCCGCAAGCAGAACCAGACATGGACCGGATACGTTAAATTAATGGAGCGGGCTTTGTATCTTGGCGAAAATGGCAACCCAAGCGACAATGGGGATAACGAAAACTACGATGATTCGAGGTTGTAACGTGCAGAACAGCCATTGGCATAGTTTGCGGTGGATGCACCGACTTTACCGCCGCTACACGATGCGGCGATTGATTCATTGGATTGGCATGAGCGCCGTGCTGGGCGTCATCGTCGTTCAATTGATGCTTTTTTCCGCTTATCTCTTCAATCTCCAGTTTCGAAGCGTCAATCTGTTGTTCGCCGCGCTTGCCGGCTTATGGATCGCTTATGTCATTTATTCTCTGTTGGATTGGAAATCGGAAGGATTTGGGATCCGAACGTTTTTTCAGCGTATGGAGCAGCGGCATCCCGAAATCGCCAACCGGGCTTCTTTATTGGTTTACGCGGAGAAAAACTCCGATGAAATTCAACGGCTGGGCTATTCGAACGAACTGATTCAGGCCGATGATCTTTGGTTGGAGCAGCATATCGAATCGCAGTCCAAACACAAAAAAAACGCCGCCCCGATTTTCGTTATTCTTGTTCTGCTGGCCGTCCTGATCCCATCCGGATTGTTTTATTATCTGCAAAACGATTTTGTAACGCAGGAGATTCATCGAATCTCTCAGGCGCTTTACTTTCTTCGTTCTCCTCAAAATCATGATTCGATTCAGGCGCCCCGAAACGTCTCGGCGGCGCGAGGCGAGCCGATTACATTGACAGCCGTTTGGTCGAATCCTGATCCTGCGGAAGAACCTTCCGTTTTTTTCCGCTCTCGAACCAGCTGGAATCGCCAGCCGGTTCAACGAAAAGGGAGGCAGCTGCTCTTTCACGTTCCTGCTGTCAGCCGGGAAATGGAATTTTACTTCACCGCCGGCAATGTCGTTTCCAACAAGGGGCGTTTAACGCCGATCGATCCTCCTTCGTTGACGCAGGGGCGTATGACATTCGAACCGCCGGCCTATACGGCGATGCCGGAGCAATCGATCGAGCGTCTCCGGCCGATGGCCGTACCGGAAGGCAGCCGCATTTCTGTGGCCGCCAAAGCTTCCGTGCCTTTGGCTTCGGCGTCCGTGTTTTACGGCTCTTTTTCCCGGGAGGCTCTCGTAGACGGCGACAAGATAAATGCCTCGCTGACGATCGAAGAATCCAGCGATTTGTTCTTCCAAATGGAAGACGAACATGGTCTATCGGGAAGCAGCCGCAAGTATCGCTTCACCTCGATTCCCGATGCGACGCCAACCTTGGAAATTTCGCAGCCGAAGCCCGTCAGCAACATGCCTTATGACATGCAGGTTCAAGTTCAACTTCATGCTCATGACGACTATCGTCTCGAGCGCCTATTCAAGCATGTGGAAATCAACGGGGAAAAAACCGATAAATATACGTTTATGGTCTGGTCGAATTCTGACGTCAATTCGGCGTCCGATTTGACCACGTCCGTAACCACCGAACTGTTTATCACATATGACTGGAATTTGACGGAATACAAATTGTTTCCCGGCGATGAGGTGAGTTTTTCTCTGGAAGTCTTCGACAATGATGCGCTTCACGGCCCTAAATCGTTTCAATCCCAAAAATACGTCGTGAAATATCCTTCTCTCGTCGATCTGTTGGCGCAGATGGATGAATTCGAAGAAAAGCAGATCGATGATTTGGACGATTTAGTGGAACAACAAAAGCAGATCACCGAAGACGCCAAAAACACCATCGAGAAATTATCGGAAAAGGTCAAAGAACGCGAGAAAAGCGTTGGCGGCGAAGAAAATGACGCCTGGATGGAGAAAAAAGAACTCGAGTCGATTCAGGAGCGGCAGGAGCAGCTCATCGAAGAAGCGAAAAAGATAGAAGAACAATTGGAGCAGTATGAAGAACAGGCGCAAGAGGCTTCACAAGAAGAAGATATGGGCTTCACGCCGGATATGTTGGAAAAAATCGAGAAAATCCGCGAATTGATGCAGCAAATCATGGATGAGGACAGCCGCAGTCTAATGGACAAGATCGAGCAGACCATCGATCAGATGTCTCAGGAGATTACGGAAGAACAATTAAAAGACCTGCAATTTTCGTTCGATGATTTCGATCAGCAGTTAGAACGAACCCTTTCCATGTTGGAAAATGCTTTTCAGGCTCGTCAGCTGGAAAGTTTGAAGCAGATGGCGGAAGAGATCGCCGAACGTCAGGATCATTTACAGCGCGAAACGGATAATCTGGCGAAAGAGAAAGAAAAACTCGAATCGGGACAGGATGCCGAAGATCAGGCTGAGCTGGAATCTAAAAAAGAAGAATTGGAGGCCGATCAGCGTCTGTTGGAAAAGCGGCAGGAGCAGCTGGAGCAAGATGCGCAGACGCTGATGGACGCCATGCAGGATATGCAGAAATCCCTCGAGCAGACCAATCCGGCCATTGCGCAAAAACTGCAGGAAATGCAGCAGAACGCCCAGCAGCAAGGCCTTCAAAAAGAAATGGCCCAAGCCGCGGAAAACATGAAGAGCGGCAACCTGAAGCAAGCCATGCAAAACCAGCAAAATACCATCGATATGCTTAAGGCCATGGCGCAGCAGATGCAGGATCAGCTGTTCGATATGCAGGGCATGGATATGCAGATGGACGCGCAAGCTCTGGCTCGCATGATTCAACAAGGCTTGTTCCTGTCCAGCCAAATGGAAAATCTTACCGAATCGGCTCTTGGACGCAGCGAAGCGCTGGATGCGCTGCGGCGCGCCCAAGCCTTTCAGCGCGAATTGATCCGAATTGACGCTCAATGGAAAGAAATCTCGAAAACCAATCCGTTCATGAACCGCGAAGTTGAAACGTTCTTGCGCGCCAGCCAGGAACGCTTGAGCCGGGCCGTCGCCGCCGGCCAGGGAGAAAAGTGGATTGGATTGCACGAAACTCGCGGTTCGATGACCGCCTTGAATTCCGCCGTCTATCAAATGATGCAGGATATGCAGAACATGCAGCAGCAAATGAGCGCCTCGCAATCCCAAAGCCTGCAGCAGCAGATGCAGCAAATGATTTCGCAGCAGCAAAGCCTTCAACAAATGCTGCAGCAAATGCGCCGAATGGGAGAAAAAGGCGAACAGATGATGGAGCAGCTGAGGCAGATGGCCGAACAGCAGGCCAAGATTCGCAAGGAAATCGAGCGCATGATGCAGCAGCATCGCCATTCCCGGCAACTCCGGAATCAACTGGACGGCATCTATCAGGAAATGAAGGAAGTCGAAGAACTGCTTAAACAGGGCGCCAACGACGAGAAAGTCGAAGAAAAACAGAGGCGAATCATGACCCGCATGCTGGAAGCGGGAACCATGCAGGAAGAAGAAGAATACGGCGAGGAGCGCGAAGAAGAAGTCGCTAAAACCGGACTTGACGCGCCGCCGCCGGAAACAACCGATCCGGTTTCTTTACCGGAGAAAATCGATCGCTTCATCGAGCGCCCCGACGCCGAATCGATTCCGCTGCCCTATCGCCAGGCGCTGAAAAAATATTATATCCGCTTATCCGAGCAGGCGGTTCAATAGAATAGGATGCCATCAACTGTAGTTTTTGAATTGCGGCCAAATTCTTTGGATCGAAGCCTTGAGGCCTTTACATAAATAAATGGGCTTATGTCGTTCGTAAGGCATGGCATATTTGTGATCGAAGACCGCCGCTTCTTCGACGATGTCATACAGATTTTCGAGGACGTTTTTCGGAATGCCGATGGCGATGGCGATTTCACCCGATTTCTCTCCCGGCCCCCACAAATGATAACTGTTATGCGCGCTGATCGCATTCGGCAGCCCTTGTTTTGCACCAAAATAATCGATGGCGCCCGCCTGACCGTAATTTCCCGCAACAATCACGCATTGTTCTTTTTTGGCGTCCGATAAAGTATGATAGACTTTTCCTACAGCCTCGGCCGTCTCTTTCCATCCGTATCGATCGGCGAAGAATTGCGGCAGCGGCCCTTGTTCCTTATTCTCTCCGGCGGACGGCTTGATCCCAAGAAACGAGGAATATTGCATAAAAGTTTTTTCAGGAAGAATGGGTAGGGCCATGGGCATAATCAGGATTCCAAATATGGTTAAATATACTGTAATTATTGGCTTTAGGTAAAAGATTCTCATTTTGTTTATAATCGATTCGAGGCATGCGGCGCCCATGGCGAACAAAATGGTGTAAATCGGCGCCAAGTAATAAGGCTTTCCACTCTTCACTACGAGAATCAAGACAATAGCGATATAAGCCCAACCAAAAAGCCGATAGCGATTCCCCTCCTTCGAGAAAAAACACCAGCATAATCCCAAAGCCCATAGAGGAAAGAAGAGAGGATTTAGAATGAGTACCTGCTCGGTAAGAAATCCTGAGGCGGATAAGTGCACATTTTTATATTTCGTCGCATTGTAAATAAATTCCAGGGTCGGCCAACCGTAAGCAATTTGCCAAAGAATATGCGGGAGAAAAATCAAGCCCGCCGTCAGGCCGGATATCCAGATCCATTTCGCCGCCAGCCATCGGCGGTTTTGAGTGAGGACGATTCCTGTAAAGATCCCGAAGCCGAAGAATAAAACCGATATTTTATTCTGCAGCCCGAGGCCCATGACAACGCCGAAAAGCAGCCAGTATTTTGTTTTTTCTTCCTGAATGATCAAGATGAGAAGATAAGCGCCCAGCAGCCAAAACAGGATATCGAAAACGTTCATGGAAAGATAACTGCTCATGGCGAGATACACAGGCGCCAGTAAAACCGTCAAGGCCGCTGTAAACTGGGCGTATCGTCCCCCGCCCAATGCGCGAGTCAGGCGAGCCGTGAGGAAGATGCTCAATGCGCCCGCCAACATGGCGGGGATCCGCAACGCGAAAATCGAATCGCCCAACGCGAAGCGCGTACATGCGGCGATCAGAGCGACCAGAGGCGGGTGGTCCACATATCCAAAATCGAGATGCTGTCCGCAGGCTATGTAATACAACTCGTCCCGGAAAACGCCGTCAAAGAAATTCACCCAGCTGTGAAGCAGAATTTTGATGACGACCAGCGCCAATATCGGATAATCATCCGGATGCAGAATTTTTCGCATAAGTGCAATTCTCCAATAAAGTTATTTCATTGCTGCGTGCTATTGGGCACGATGGCGTTTTTGGAGAAAGTGATTTCATACCAAATCGAAGGGGGATTATCCATGAAATCAATCACCAGCCCGTCATTGTCGCGGCGGGCGGCGGAACTCCAATCTTTGTCCGGCTCGGCCCTGTTGTTGAGAGAAAAAATCTTCACGCCCATATGGGAGATAAGAGGATTTTGTGGGTTCTCCTGCGGAATCGTCAATCGCAGAGGAATCGGCTCGACCAAAGGCGGCCCGTCCCCCCAGCGATTTCCCACCGAATTTTTCTCTTCGTTTTTCCATTCCATGCCCTGATTTTCGTGATAGCCGGTTGCGGTCAGCAGCCATCGGTGGCCGTCTTCTCTTGTTCCTAAGTACGTGAACAGCACATTGGCCCAATTCTGCATGGTTTCTCCTATTTCGAGCTGAATTCCATCGCCTAGATCGAGGGCCGTTTCGTTGACGAATCCAACAAATCCTTTGGTGCGAGGAGAGCGAATCAACACATGGGCGTCCGAAGCGGGAAACTGGCGCCAGAGCAGCTCGCCCGTATCCGATTCCATCGAACGGCGGCTTAATGAAATGGCCGGATTGTCGGCGGCTGCTTCGTCTCCAATGCGCAAAGTGGTTTTATGCTGATAGGGCGCCGTTCCTTCTACGCCTAAATATTGCATCGGCGTAAACCAAAGCGAACCGTTGCGGGTGAACAGCGTATCGATGTACTCTTCCTCCGTCATGGAAGCGCGCACCGTTTGTCGGGCCGGCGCGATATCCCCGCGCACGAACAGGTTATAAGCGACCGGCATGGCCGTCATTTTGGGCGTGTGGCCGCAAATATCAAAGAAATTGTTGATCGAACGGCTTGCGTAATTGTTGGAATGACTATAAGAGTAAAAGAAAATCCCATCCCAGTCTTGAAAAGCGGCGTATGCGGCCAACAGAGGAATCGCTTCCGACGAGTAGGTGATCGGCGCGGGATGATTGTATTCGGTGCAGGTGTAGGGGCGTCCTTCGATTCGATTCATCATGAGACGCTCTAAGGTATTGTTTTCCGCCGGGATGATGGATTCGTTGTTGACGTACCAATCCACTGAATCCCACGATTTGTTCGGAAAGGCGGGGTGGTTCCAGTATCCGTGAATATCGATGAAGTCGTTTTCCATCTGCGAAAGAACCGTCCCGAAACTGAGTTGAGTGCCTCCCACCATGGCCTTGAGGCCCAAATCTTTTTTAAGGAACTGATTCATTTCGCGATAATATTGCGCCTCGCGCTTTACCAAAAATTCGATCCAATCGCGCCGAATGGGAGCGGCTTTCTGGCTAAATTGATTTCGGGGAATCCATTCGATGTTCTGATCTTCCAAGGATTGCCCGCCGGGCAAGCCTTCGGGCTGGCTGTCAATCATGCTCGGATTGGCGATCCAGAGAGTTCCCAGCGCATCCGCCAGACCGGTAATGCCGAACCTGGCTTGATCATCGTCCTGAGAAGGAGAAAAGGCGAATTCACATGTTTTCCATTCGCGGCTGAGATCCACGCTGACATAATCGTCGAGATTTTCCCAAGGATCGTGATCCATCTTGATCCCCAGACTGGCTCGGCGATCCGGCTCGGCGCGCAGCGCCAGCCGAACTTTATAAAATCCGTCTTGCCGGATTTTCAATCCGCGATAAAACAATTGGACATGCCAACTTGCTTCACCCGTGGATGTTACATCGACTTTCAGAGCGTCTTCTCCATTCGGGCCTTCCGGAACAATCCGCATAGCGCCTTTGCCCTGTTCGACTTGTTGAATCGTCCAATCTGAGAGGCCGCCGGTCAATAATTCTTGACCGGTTCCATGCGTTTCCGGCGTCCAGGCCTGGCGCAGAGTTCCGGTCGATTCGTATTTCTCCTTCAGATATTGGTTCCAATCTTCCTGCAGCGGATCTATGTAGGATTGGGGAATGTCGTCCAGATCGTATCCCGCCCACTTGTTCACCAAACCGCTTTCGTTGTTGATCTCCACGATGGCGAGAGCCGGTTCATCCACATAGCGGGTGTTCGTATAGGGATTCTTGTGCGTCAGTAAATCACGGGCGTAGTTTTTTTGCAGTTCGATCATGCGCGGGTGATAATGATCCGGTCCTTTATCGTAAGTCGGCAGTTGATTGACGTCCGTAAAGCCGTCTCCCGCGATGACTTCGCGACCGATTTTCAGGTTGATATCGGCGTAAATGCCCTTTTGTTTCAACGCATGAAAGAAATAATCCATGCGGTCGAGGTTCTCCGGATCGAGCGTCTGCTTGTCCGCCGTTCCTTCCTTCCAGATTCCATTCGGCGCCCGCAAGGTGTCGGTATGATGGAACCGGACGCAGTTGACGCCATACTTGGCCATGCGCCCCGCCAATTGATCCGCCTGCTCATGCGTGGGATAATTGCCGGAGAAAGACAGGTTGACTCCAAGGAAGCGAATTCGCTCGCCGGCGCCATCCACAAAATGACCGTTTTCAATATGAAGGAAGCCGCTTTCCCCGGCGGGAAGCGCGCGATGATCTAATCGCAATACGCTGGGCGCGGCGGTATTGTCATCGTTCCAAGGGAGAGAGAAGGGAATCAAATCCGATCCGAAAGCGGGAGCGCAAATGAAAAAAAAGGCTAAAACGGTCAATAAAGAAGAAATTGGCGGCGGAATCATTTTCTGAAAAGTCTCCTCAAGAGTTATACTACAGTACGATTGCAGAATATTCATAGTATAATTTGTTCCAGAATACAAGGATTACCAGTCCGATGAACAGAAAACGCGGGATCTCTCGCGCATTGGTTCATCGGGCAATGAGGGAAATACGATGGTGCGGATGACTCGCAAATCAAAACAGGCTTTCTATGTAACAGAGGATTCCTTCGGCTGCGCGAAGCAGGTGTTTGAATTTCAGTACCATGATTCGCCCAGCGTCCAATCGGCCTGGAATCCGAACATGGATATTTTCGAGACGGAGGAAGATTATATCATCGTGCTCGAAGCGGCCGGCCTGGATGAAGAATCTCTCCAACTGCACGCCGTTGACAACCGATTGGTCGTCAGCGGCGAACGGCAGAATATCTGCGACGATTCGGTCATACGTTTTCACCAATTGGAAATCCAATTTATGCCGTTCCAAAAGACCATTATCCTCCCGGACGTCATCGGTGTGAACCAGGTTCAAGCCAGTTACCGGAACGGGATGCTGGTCGTTCGCGTTTCAAAAGATTTGAAAAAGGGTAAAACGAAATAATGACGGAAAACTTCGAAGAACGTTCTGATGAAATGAAAATTCCCAAGTGGCTGCCGATCGTTCCGCTCAATAATGCGGTTTTGTTTCCCGGAGCGACGGCGCCGATCGCCATTACCAACGCAGACGCCATTCGATCCGTAGAAACGGCGGCCAAGGGCAGTCGTTTGTTCGCCGCCATCAGCATCCGCCGCGATCCGAATCAAAGTGAACGTAAAAAATATAAGCATCTTTACAAAATCGGCACGGTGGCTCTCATCCTTCGCATGATGCATGGAGCGGAGGACGTCACTCAATTGGTCGTGCGCGGATTGCATAAAATCCGCATTCTTTCGATCAAATCCGAAAACAAGATTTTTTGGGCCCAAGTCGAAGTTATCGAAGAAAAAGCCGAAGAAAGTTCGACGATTGAGGCCCTGAGTCGCCAGGTCGCCGAACAGGCGGAACTGCTCATCCAAAAAGCCCCCATGATTCCCGACGATCTGCAGGGCCTGCCCTCCTCCATGCAGAATCCTCATCGGCTCTGTTATATGGTGCTGAGTTTAACCCGCACCGATATGCACCGCCTTCAGGAAATTTACGAGGTGAGCTCCCTCGAAGAAAAACTTCGATTAACGTTGAAAGAAATTTCCCACGAGCAGGAAATCATCGACCTGGGCGGCAAAATCCACGATCAAATCCAAAGCAAATTGTCTAAGTCGGAGAGAGAATATTATTTGCGCGAACAACTGCAGGCGATCCGCAAGGAACTTGGCGAGACGGACGACGACAATGCGGATATCGAAGAATTGCGCCTGGCCATCTCTCAAAAACAACTTCCCAAAAAAGTTCAAGAAAAAGCGGATGCCGAACTGAAGCGTCTTTCGAGGATGTCCATCAATTCGCCTGAATATCCCATGGCGCGCAATTACCTGGATTGGCTCTTGGAATATCCCTGGCTGATTGAAACCGAGGATAAAATCAACATTCAAACCGCCGAGCGGATTCTGAATCGGGATCATTACGATCTCAAGCAGGTCAAAGACCGCATCTTGGAATTATTGGCCGTGCGAAAACTCAATCCGGACATCAAAGGATCCATTTTGTGCTTCGTCGGACCGCCGGGCGTGGGCAAGACGTCGTTGGGGCAGTCGATCGCTCGCGCCATGGGCCGCAAGTTCGTCCGAATGTCGCTCGGGGGAATGCACGACGAAGCAGAAATTCGCGGTCATCGCCGAACCTATATCGGCGCTTTGCCGGGAGCGATCGTTCAGCAGATGCGCAGAGCGGGATCGAATAATCCCGTTTTTATGCTCGATGAGATCGATAAAGTAGGGCAGGATTTCCGCGGCGATCCGTCGTCCGCTCTGCTGGAAGTCCTCGATCCGCAGCAAAATCACTCTTTCCGCGATCATTACATGGAAATCGACATCGATCTGTCTCGGGTTTTGTTCATTGCGACGGCCAACACTCCTGATCGCATCCAACCGGCTCTCCTGGATCGTATGGAAACGATTCGATTGGCCGGCTACACTACGTTTGAAAAGGAACAGATTGCCGAACGCTACCTGATCCCGCGATCCGTAAAGAACAATGGGCTATCCCCCAAAGACATCGATTTCGGCGTGGGAGCGTTGAACTTTCTTATCCGCGGTTATACGCGGGAAGCAGGCGTTCGCAACTTGGAGCGCGAAATTCAGTCGATTTGCCGCAAAGTCGCCGTTCGAAAAACCAAAAATCGGTGGAAAAAGTGCAAAATCACGCCGACGCGGATTCGCGAATTTCTCAGCGGTGAAATTTTTCACGATGAAGTCAAACGGCGCACCGCTTCCGCCGGCGTGGCTACCGGATTGGCTTGGACTTCGGTGGGAGGCGAGATCCTTTTTGTAGAGGCTCTGGCCGTGCCGGGCAGCAAAGGGGGCGTTCTTTTAACCGGTAAATTGGGCGACGTCATGAAAGAATCCGCCCGCGCCGCTCTTTCTCTAGTCCGCTCGCGGCAAAAAAAATTGGGAATTGCCGAAGACTTTTTCAATGAAAATGAAATCCATTTGCATGTTCCCGCCGGCGCCGTTCCCAAAGACGGCCCCTCCGCCGGAATCACCATGGCGACCGCCGTTGCGTCGATAGCCACAGGCTTTCCCATTCGGAACGATATGGCGATGACCGGCGAAATTACGCTCTCCGGATTGGTGCTCCCCATTGGCGGCCTGAAAGAGAAAATCCTTGCCGCGCATCGCTCCGGAATTAAAAATGTCATCATCCCTTCTCGCAATCAAAGCGACTTGGACGATATCGACAAGGCCATTCGGAAGGATATGAATTTTATTCTTGTCAATACGATCGATGACGTCCTGAAGCATAGTTTGAAAAACTCGACTGACCAAAAACCTGAAGCGAAATCAAGCAAAAACAAAAATAATAGTACTAAAAATAGCCAGAGAAAAAGCCCGGGGAAAAGCCGGAGAAAAACCGCGGCTCATCCGTAAAGACTCGATGATTCTTCTATTTGCATCGGTCGTTATGGATATGAAAATATAATAGAATGTGGTACATCTGGAATTTTGAAAGGCGAATATTGACTTAATCGATAAAAATTTGCATGTCTGCCAATTCGTTTCGTTACTTCGCTTTTTTAAATTCGTATATGAAAACAACAATTAAAAATTTTGACGGAGGTACATTCTATGTATCCTAGGACAAATCGTAGCAAAGTATCTATTGCATTTCTTTCTTTTTCTCTTCTTCTGTTTTCCACCGTGTTTGCGTCGGCGCAGCAGAATGCGGCGAATATGCTGTCAGAATCGTTTCGAGAAGCCATCGCACAAGTGAAGCCGGCGGTAGTCAGCATCAGCGCCGAAAAAAACGTCAAACCGGTTGATGCGCAAAAGCAGTTTGATATGGACGATGTTCCCGATGTCTTCAAGCGTTTTTTTGGGGAAGATTTTTTCCGCAACAATCCCTATCGAAATATGAGCCCCAAACGAGATTGGCAGGGATCGGGCGTGATCATTTCAACAGAAGGAGAAGTGCTGACCAACAATCATGTCGTCAATGGCGCCGACTCCATCACCGTTACCTTAGATGACGGCCGCAATGTCGAGGCCGACATGGACAGCGTCAAAAGCGATCCCGGCTCCGATCTCGCCATCTTCAAACTGAAAGAAAACGGCGACTATCCGTATGCGAAGCTGGGCGACTCGGATTCTCTACAGGTCGGCGATTGGGTTCTTGCCATCGGCAGCCCCTTCGGATTGAATCAAACTGTTACCGAAGGCATCGTCAGCGCCAAAGGCCGGACCAGTTCGGATGTGCAAATCGGCGGCGAGGAATTTTATGTCAAAGATTACATCCAGACCTCGGCGGCCATCAATCCGGGCAACAGCGGCGGGCCCCTCATCAATCTGAACGGTGAAATCATCGGCGTCAATAACGCGATCCAGACGGCGGGGGCGCTTGGCAACATCGGCATCGGCTTTGCCATTCCATCGAACCTGGCCAAATCCGTTATTGACAGTCTGAAAGAGTTCGGCGAAGTTCGGCGGGGATATGTGGGCGTCTACTTGAAGCCGCTGGAAAGCGACGATATCGCCAAATGGTATAAGCAGGAATTTGGAATCGATCAGGGCGTATTCGTTGAATCCGTCATCCCCGATTCACCGGCGGAAGAAGCGGGTCTCAAAGAAGGCGACGTCATCATCCTGTTCGACGGCGAAAAGGTGACCAGCCCCGGCCAGATGATCAACATGGTGACCACTCTTTCTCCCGGAACAAAAGTGGAATTAACGATCATCCGCAAAGGCAAACGCATGACGAAAAACTTGACTCTCGCTCAACGGACGCAAGAGATCGCCATGACCAATTCGCAGCGGTATTTGGGGCTGAAGATCGAAACTCTGACTCCGGAAATTGCCGAAGCGTTGGGGTATGAAAAAGACAAGCAAGGCGTCGTCGTTGCGCAAGTGGCCCCGGGCGGAAGCGCCGATCAAGTCGATATTCAACAGAATGACGTCATCACCGAAGTTAATATGAACGGCGATCCGGTTACATCGGTTGCTCAATTTGAAGAAATTCTCTCCGACATCGTCGATCAAATGAAGGAAAAAGGTGAAAAAGATCACTTGATTCTCCTCCATATTTTCCGGGCGGATCGGAAATATCCGGACAAATGGGTCGCTCCAACCATCCGCCTGCAAGAAGAGACTGAAGAGAAATAGACAGAACCGCCGTCTTTTCTTATCCAGAATTTTCCCAAAAGGCCGCCCTTTCTTTCAGGAGGGCGGCCTTTCGACGTGAAATAGATGGGAGATAAATTTGGAGGGATCCTCTCAGCGCGTATATCCTAACGCTTCCAGGGCTTCGAAATGCGAGGCGTCTAATTCTAAAATTTCGAAAGAATCGCTTTGACGGGAAATCCAATCATCGAGCAAAATGCGGCAGTTTTCAGCCAGTTTTTTGTTCGCATCTGTGGTTGAGGATCCCGTAAGCAAATCGTTTTTCTCCAAAGGATCGTTCTGAATCAGAAACAGTTCATCCACAGAATCCGCATCCGGGATATCGTTGAAGGTGATCTTGATTTTTTGTTGCCTGCGGCCGCCGAACAAACGTTCGCTTTCCCACGAACTTTGAATGGAATGCGGCGGGCCTTCTCCCGCATCGATCAATCCACGCCCGCTTTCAAAATCCTCGATCACCCAGAAAGGATTCCGATATCGTGGCGACTCGGGGAAGCGCAGCGACGGGGCGTATAACTCGATTTGATCGACGGTGAATTCTCCTTCTTTTTGACGGGCCGGCAGGGATGCATCAACGCCTACGCCCTCCAATACCATCCAGTCGATCGGCCAGCCTTGTGCCTGTCCGTAGCGGCGCGCAAGGCGATGAATATCGGGCGTCATTTGCATGCGCCAGCCTTCCGGCGTTGCATGAAAAGATTTCTGAGCCATTGCTTGCTGCTGCAGCGGTTCGACGCCGGCCGTTTCAGCATGCACCACTGTTGTGTTGAGCGACGCCAGCGCTTGGAAATCGCGACTTTGGTAAAGTTCTCTCGTTCGGTAGCGAACATGCGCCATGAGACGCACCGATGGATCCCCTTGAATGCGCAAGACTATCAAGGTTGGACCTTTGAGTGGGATTTCTGTAAAGACGCCCAACGGCGAATCCGATCTCCGGTGAGCGCTGTTGAAAATGAATTTGTGCGCATCGGTTCGCAGCCCGTACAATTTGCTGCTGTCGTTCAGCGCATCCGCTTCTGTTTCCAAATATCCCGGCTGGCTTTCGTAATCGGCGCCCGTCTTCGATTGCTCTTCGATGACTTCGTTTCCAATCAATGGCAGAAGAGATTTTCCTTCTACGCCCGAAATCATGGGGATGTCCGTCAGATCCATGAGCGTGGGGAACAAATCGATGCTTTGCACGAATTGTCGGATGCGCGTCCGGGATGCGATTTTCTTGGGATAACGTATAAAAAAGGGAATATGGACGGCCGGTTGGTACAGATCGTCGCCATGAAAGTATCGCCCTTCCTCTCCGAGATTTTCTCCATGATCGGCCATGACCGCCATAATCG
The DNA here is from genome assembly GCA_016934335.1 of Candidatus Omnitrophota bacterium. GTDB lineage: Bacteria > Hinthialibacterota > Hinthialibacteria > Hinthialibacterales > Hinthialibacteraceae > JAFGTC01. The sequence continues at coordinate 45,146 of JAFGTC010000153.1, forward strand.
TTTCATCGAGAATTCGCCATTCCTCCAGTTTCGCCGTCAGGCGTCCGATCTGGTGATCCATATATGCGACTTCTCCGTCATAGAGGGCGCGCAGATGTTGAAGATCTCGATCGGAAGCGCCTTGCCCTCGGTGGGCGTTCAAACGCGTTATGTCGGCGACAGACCCGCGCAGGGGCCCGTCATAATCCGGATCGTACATCGTCGAATAGGGCGGGGGAGGATGATACGGAGAATGGGGATCGTACAGATGAATCCAAAGAAAAAATGGATTTTCACGATTTTCGCTCAAATAAGAAAGGGCCTGTTCGACGGTTTCTTGCGCGAGGCGTTCGTCGGCCGTCTTTTTTTCATCCTTGTATATGGATCCCAATTCGTACAAATCGAAGCCTTGGTTCAATCCAAAATCAGGTGAAAGCACGTAACTACTGATAAACGCGGCTGTTTGGTATCCATAATCGTTCAAGCGCTCCGCCAGCGTTTCTTCGAAGGGAGAGACGCGGGCCGTCCGGAAACGGACGCCCGTCGTTTTGGGATTGCGTCCCGTCATAATCGCCGTGTGAGAGGTCAATGTGGCGGGGATCTGACAGACGGCGTCTTCAAACAATACACCCTCGCGAGCCAGGCGGTCTAAATGAGGCGTCTTGACTTTCGCATTTCCATAGCACCCCAGCGCATCGGATCGAAGCGTATCCAACGTCAGAAGGATAATATTGGGGCGTTCCGCTCGATGAGAGCATCCATGCAACCACAACGAGAGAACGAAAACAAATCCAATGAAACGAATAAATGAGCGCATTTTCCTCTGGAGTGTATGATGGTTAATTTCGCCGGATAGCAGCAGTTTTTTCATGATTCCATCATAGCGGTAATTTTTATATTTTGCTGTGAATTTTCGAGTTTCCCATTCACCTTGCGTCAGTAGATAAAATGAAACCCTCGGATGAATGGAACAAATAAAAAGGCCCGCCCAAACGGGATAGGCGGGCCTTTGATTCGAATTTGTTTGAATAAACAGATCGTATAATCAATAAAAACAAAAGATTGTATACTTTTAGTACAGCATGAAATTCTGAACCGATGTCGTTCCGCCCAGATCGGCCCCTACACCGGCTGGAGCGCCCGAAGCGACCAGGTAGGGCGGCCCCGCATAGGGATCGTTCATATCGATGGCGGCATTGTTGAACGTAACGGCGGCTTCGGTTCCTTCCAGGGATACGTTTGGAAGTTTGTCGTTATCCTCCACAATAACGTTGTTGTTATCAAAAATGTTATTCACGCCGTTGACGACCAGCACTTCAACCGGATCGGCGGCGATGAAATAACTGTCCGCAGCATCATCGGCCGTCAAAACGGCGGAATTGCAATTCTGGAAGATGTTGTTGTTGATCGAAGCGTTGCGGGGGCGGCCGGCGCCGTCGGCGAAACGGACGGCGATTGGATTGTTGACGAAAGTGCAGTTTTCAATGGTTATGTCCGGATCCGTTCCATCGTTTCGAATTCGTATGGCCGCCGCTCGGTATTCCAATCCGATCACTCCAGTCAGACTGTCATAATCCGCGGAAAGGTTGTCGACAAAAATCGAATTCCGAACCGTCAACTCCGGGGTGAATCCGTCTCGCCCGACAGTTTCCAAGGCGCCGACATCGCTGTCAGCATCGCCGCCATTCTGCATGTTGTTGTAGAATATCGAATCTTGGACGGAAAACGCGCCTTTTCCAGATGCGCGAAGTCCGTGATTGTTGCCAGAGACAAAACAGCCTTTGATCGAAATGTTGTTGGCTTGAGCGCGCCCGCGAATGATTGAGGCTACATCGCCGTTGAGAAACGAACAGTTTTCAAATGTCATGTTGACCGCGACGTCTTCAACGTTGACTCCGGCCCCATCCGCATCGCCTTGCGAATAGCCGTGGAAATAGATCGTGTCGACAAATTCGTTGCGTGCGCCGTTGATCGCGGCGTCAAAGGTGCAGTCGATGAAGGTGTAGGAATTATCGATCCCCATTCCGGCGATATCCACGGCGTTGTTGAAGTTGATAATCGCCTCGCCCGGCATTGTGTCGCCGTCGTGGGCGAAGAGAACATTCTTGAAGACCATGTTCCCGGCTTGTCCGTTTATCCCATATTGATCTTCATTGATGATGGAAGACTGCAGAATCTCGACATTCTCGACCGTGATGTCTTTGCCCAGATAGGAAAAACTGGCGACATAATTATCGGTTGGATCGTTTGTAAAAACTCCATAAGGAACGCCTTCGGTCACGGGGTTGATCTTGGGGCGATTATCGGGATCGCTGCCGCGAAGCGTGAATGGATCTTGCGACAGAGCTAATTCAATGGCGGCGCCCAGATAATTGCTGCCTTCCTGATACTTCGATTCCGGATCGGCGATCAATCCTCCGATGACGACCTGTTCGTCATATTCTCCCGCATCGATGATTTCCACCACATCCGGCGTTCCGTCCGTCAATTCAGCGTCCGTAAAAGAATCAATGGCCGCCTGGATGCTGGTGAAATCGGCGCCTGACGCGCCCACCGTCTTGGTCGTTGCGTAAGAAGGAATGACGCCTAAAGCTAGGATAACGAAAATCAGCAAACTTTTCTTCATATTGAACTCCTTTTTCCACATTCAATTTCCACATTCTTTGAGGGGTTATTCTACTACATGAACTCGATGGATCACCTCCTTATCATGCAAAGTATCGATTGACGTTTTATAAAAACATTGATGGAAAAGCGGTGGAAGGTAGATTGTGTATATCGTAGCATTTTCCTGGATTCTTTATAGTTGGGTTTATTATATCAAATTACCGGAAGATCGAAAGTAATTTTTTACTAAAAAAAATTACAGAGTTAATCGCTTTTAAAAATGTCTTGAAAAATGTTTGTATGCAGAAATAACCGCAGGGGGGCTTGGGTTTCCGATTTCGGATCGTATTCTTTAAAAATCGAGGTTTAACTTTGCCATGTCCTTTGCCGATTCCTTGCCCGTTCCAACTCGCACCGCCTATTACTGGGATGTGCGATTTATGATTTCCGAAGAAATTTTTCAAGGAATCTGCTATGGAATGCTGAGTTTCGTGGCCCGTAAGACGATCGGCATTTCCGAATTTCAACTGGCTTTAATCTTGATGGCCGCTTTTGTCGGCCCGCTTTTGAGCGTTTTTATCCCCAATTTGCTGAAAATCCATGGGAAAATTCAATACATTCTCTGCATGTCGATTCCCTGCAAGTTGATTTTTATCGGCTTGGCCTGGATCCATGATCCCGTCTGGTTCTGTTGGATCGCGGCCGCCGGTCTGTTCTTCATCTTCACCTACATTCCCATGTATGCGGCCCTTCTCAAAAGCATGTATCCCAGCTCGCTTCGAGGAACCATTCAGGGGCATGTACGTTTTATATCTCTGACTGTGACGGTTGCTGCGACTTTGACAGCGGGCTTTCTCTTGAATATCAACGGCCAATATTTCCGGGTTATTTTTATCCTGGCCTCTATCGCCGGATTGATCGGAACCGTTCTGCTGGTTCGGATCCCGGAGCAATTTCGGGGTAAAGAAGAGGGGAAGTCCATCGCGCCGCTGCGAGACGTTGTCGAGGCCGCGCGCAGCGACCGGCTGTATATCGGGTACGAAATCGCTTTTTTTCTAGGAGGATTCGCCAACCTGGCCGGCACGCCCATTTATGTCCTTTATATAGTGGACGTCTTGAACGCCGATTATATGCAAATCGCTCTCACGGCGGGTATTTTGATCAATGTGGCGGGCGTATTGACTCTGCGCTGGTGGGGGCGCGCTTTGGATCGGCATCCCAATCCGATGCTGCAGCGCATGATCCTGCATGGATTATGGTTGTTTCATCCGCTGCTGTATGCGTGGGCTTGGGATATGAAACTGGTTTACGCCGCGTCCCTCTTGCTGGGATTTCTTTTCGCAGGCGGAAAAATCAACTTTATGCTTGGCTGTTTGTTCTTCTCCAGCACCGACCGGGATGCGCCCGTCTACACAATGATTCATCATGTGTTTTGGGGCGTTCGCGGCATTCTAGGGCCTCTGTTCGGATATGCGCTTTACCGGAGTTTCGGATTTTTCCCTACGTTCTATATTCTTTCCGCCATCATGGCGGCTTCATCGTTCATGATGTTTCTTTTGTATCGAAGAACGCGGCATGATTGCCGTTTCTCTGCGTCGTCTTCCTCTTCCTGATCTCACTTTCCTTTTCCTGCCTAACCGCTGCTCTCGATCCGCCGTTTTATAAAAAAGATGGAGTGATTGGCATTTCGTTTCGACTTTTTCTCTGAAAAAATCGTATGAATGCTATGAAGGCATCTTCTAGCGAGGCGAACGGCATGCCGCAAAGCGATGAACAACTCATGCTGGACAGCCGCTACGGTTCGATGCAGGCTTTCGAACTTTTAGTGCGGCGCTGGGATCGACAAATGCTGATGTATCTGCATCGCTGCGTCGGCAATTTTGCGGAAGCGGAAGACTTACGGCAAGAACTGTTTTTCAAGATCTATCAGAAGCGCCAGTCGTATAGACCGGATGGCAATTTCAAATCATGGCTGTACCGGATCGCTACCAACCTGGTCATCGACAAACACGCTCGCAAGATCAGGCCGGCGACGCAGCCTCTCGAAGACTTTGAAGCGGATTGCGGCGCATCGACGCCGGACGATGGTTCGGATTCGCGTAAATTGGCGGCCTTGGGCGAATTCGAAAATCAGATCTTCGCCGCCTTGCAGCGCATTCCCGGCGACGAGCGCATCGCTTTGGTTCTTCGGCATTTTGAAGACCTGAAATTCAAAGACATCGCCGAATTGACCAACGAACCGGAGAGCACGATCAAATCAAGGGTGTATCGCGGACTGCAATCCATGCGAACCGAATTAAAGCGCATCGGCGTCTCTGAATCGGATTGCATCGCGTCCATCTGAATCGTTAGAAGTCAATGGCGGGCTGTGCTTCGCTTGGAGCGCGTCTCGCCCAAGCGCCAGACTTTCAGCCGGCGAATAGTAATGAGAGGCGTGATCTATGAAACGCGAAGAATTGGAACAATGCATGGCGTCACAGTTGTACGGCGAACTGTCCGAAGAAGAACAGCGGAAGCTGGACGAATGGCTGGATGCGCATCCGGATGATCGCGCCGAATTCGACGAATTGCGCCGCACCCATGCCCTGCTGAATCGACTGCGCGCGCAGCAGGAGGAAAAAGAATCGATCATCGAACGTCTGCCGGTGCGCTCTCGGCCGCGGAGGAATTGGCGCGGATGGGCGCTGGCCGCGGCCGTCTGCTTCGCATTGCTTTTATTCGCCGGTTCACAAGGACTCATCGTCCAGATAGGCTCATTTCGCATCGGCTTGGGCGCCGCTCCTGCTTCCCCGGATATGCGCGAACTGATTCGCCAGGAACTGGCGGCTGATTATAAGCCCATCATTGGCGAATTAGTCGAAACCGTAGATATTGTTCAGAAATCGCACGATATGTTTGTCCGGCGACAAACGGCCCTGGAGCAGTCTTTCGCCGACCTTTCCGCCATCCAAAAAATCCAGGAGCGCAAAGTGGAACTGGCGCTCAACGAATTGGTGGACGGCATCGATGAACGCCTTCGGACGTATCTGACGGCGATGAAATATCCAGCCTATACGGCCTACCCCGTCGCCAGCCCGAAATATCAATGAATCTAAACCTATAAAAGAAAGGAATGAGAACATGAATCGTAAATTAACAGGATTAATCTGTACGGCTCTTTTGGGATTGCTGATTTCAAGTGCGGCTTTTTCACAGCCCACGGCGCCCGTTTCGCAGGAACCCAAAGAAGATGAGTTTTCCGCCCGGAATCCATTGGATCCACTGGATAAACGGATCGCTGGACCGGTGGTCGCCCGGAATCAAGATATTCAAACTATCTTGATGCTCTTACAGTCAGAAACAGGTTTGCAATTTGTCATTCGCGAAGGCATCCAACAAAAAGTCACGTTCAGTCTCGATTCGCCCACGGTCCGCCAAGTCCTTGAGGCCATGCATGATTCAGCAGGTTTGACCTACGCGGTTTCCGATGACGGCGTGGTGAAAATTGCCAAGTTTCCCAATGGAGAAACTTGGCAATGGGATGGAGAAAAGTGGAACATGACGGCGCCGCAGCAAACTCTCTTCCGGGAAGATTCCTCAAAAAGTCGGCCGGAGACAATCCGCAAATCCTTGTCGGTGATGTGCAGCGTGCTGGATTATATGCTCAAGGAGCGGGTTGGCGAGGGCTATCAGTCGCGCAGCTTCTTTTCCAAGGGAGTGCGCGGGTATTGGATGCCTGGCGACGGTCTGGTGTTTATGCTGGGCGTCAAATTCCCGCTGATTCATCCGGAGGAAGCCGAATCGATCGAGGATCAAAAGCGGGAGAAGGATTTATGGGATAAGTTTGAAGAGAAAATATCTCAAGAAGGCGGAGCGAATCCTATTCTGCACGATGTTTTCGAATCGGATCGCATCGTAATGAAGACAAAATCGGTTGGATTGGATCAAGGCCGATCCGAATTCGACGCTCAAAAAATTGAAACGATGCGAGAGACGATTCTCGATGCATTGGCGAAATACGGCCATCGCATCGAAGGCTTCAAAGAAGATGAAACCATTACCGTGATCGTGGAAGGTCAAAGCGAATTATCACTTGGTCGCGTGCCTGTCTCCACCGGCGTGAGCATCGATGTTTCCAGCGGCGAAGCGGCGTCCCGGCGCAAGGATGTCATGGTCATGCTCGATGCATTAACTGAATCCTCGGATTCTGAAAAAAAATCAGACCAACAAGGTCAAAATGTCATGCCCGCTCCCTCCGAAAGACCGCCGCATTCACCTAGAACGCGTTCCATTGTGACTCAAAATGCGAAGGTGCAAATCGGCGAGACGTCAACCGATGAGTTGGACGCGCAGATTCAATTGTTGGAAAATGAATTGAAGTCCGTCGAGGAAATCATGCGGACGCGCGAGAGCGACCTGCAAGCGGCGGAGCGGGAGTTGGAACTGGCGAAGCAGATGGTGGAACGCGCCAAGCAATCGTTCGAAAGCGGGCGGTCCGATCAAATGCAAATGCTCGATTCCGAGAAGCAAATGGTCAATGCGCAGAAATCCTTGAACGAAGCCAGGCGGCAATTGGTGGATTTGCAGCAAAAAATGAAAGAATTACAACTGAATTTGGAAATCGCCAAAAAGAACAAAGCAAAACCGCCCAAAGCGGAAGGATACTATAATGTTGCGATTCCCAGTGCGGGGCGAATAAGCGAGCCGGTCGTTCCCAATCTGTTTTTCAGCGGGGAAGAAGAGCCGGCGGTCATGGTAATGCAAATCCGGTTTGGAGATTTGCCCAAAGAAGAAGGATCAGCGGAGAATATTCGAGATAAAGTGAAAATTACAGTATATTGACGAAGAAGCGGCGGGCTGAACTTCATTTTCAGCCCGCTCAAGCGCCAAACTCGGGCGGGTAGGGATTCGAATCCCCAACCGCCCGTCGCGTTTTTTATAGATTCATGAAACACGATGGGAATATTCGCGCCATAAATTCTCTCGCTCCCAGCCTTCAAAAATTTAATTGCATCACTCAGCTTTTGATCGATTTTCTCGTTTCCCTCCTGTTTTTTGTCATTGCACAATTCTCAAATACTGCCTCCTAACTTCATGTTTTTGTGCCTGTTATTCAGATGTCGCTTTATAATTTACCGATTTGGCATCTTCTTTGCAATATGACTTTGGGACTATTTGTCATCAGAGAGAAATACCGGGAAGCAGGCCTCTCTGGGCAATTCGGGCTTTACAACATTGGATTCTATTGAATGGCAGCGAGAAAGGATTTTTTTAACAATGAAGGTAATTATTAATATGATTCAAAGTATGCGCGGCATGATGTATATGTTCGCTCGGTTGCTTGGAGACGTGCAAGCCTTATTGCTTGGCCCCAAGGCGTCATTTATGAGATTCTTTGTGCGAAAAACCGCTTGGCGCGGAATGTACAGCGTTATGAGAAGATTTAAGTGATTCAGATGAAAATTCAAAAACGGACTAGATTATTTACTGTTATATACTGAAAAATATTGTTTTACCATTGATCTATTGAGATTAGTTTTAACCAAATGGAAGCCTAATTTTTAAAAAAACATCTGTTGGGCTGTTGCCATACACCCAAACAGTTGGATGAGATGGAAAGTGCAAATGCAGGAATTTTATGATGAAGAAGCGCCGTCGTTTTTGTAATGCAAAGCACTGCTTGAGTTAATCAAAACAGGTGATTGGGAAAAATGTAATAGCATATTGCGGGAGGATGATACCAACTGAGATAATCTCCCCTCGCTTCCCGTTGGTGATCCTGCTAATCGCGCCTGTTGCTTTTTTATGCGGCATCGTTTAATACTAGACAGTTTCTATTTTTAGCCAATGGATAGGGGATATCGATGATACGCATTCTTTTGCTAGCCGCTTTCAGCATGAATCTAGCATGCCTTGCTTTTTCCGAAGAAAAAGCATGGGCGCAGCTGACCGACAAGACCTTGGTGGTCTGGACGGCGCCGGCCGACTTGGATCAGACCGGCGGCAGCGCCTTGACGATCGATGATCGGCTCAGCCATTTCGATGCAATCGTCTTTGGCGAACTCTCGCCCCGCAAGTGGATGGCCGGCAGCGATTTCTTCGCAAGAACGCAGAAACAGCAGGAAGAATACGGCGTCGAAGCGGCTCAGCCCGATGAATACGTACAAATCGGCATCGTTTACGAAGGGAAGAGCGTTACGATTTATCGCAGCGGAGCGGTATATGCGGCGTATGAAATCGACCGGCCGCAGACCTTTCCGCCGGACAGCGTCATTCTGTTCGGAAAACGCCATCTCGACATGCAGGGAGCGGGATTTTATCAAGGAAAAATCGCCGATGCGCGGATCTACGATACTGCGTTGACTTGCGATCAACTCCGCGCGCTCAAACCAAACGAGCCGTCCGCCGTCTCTCCCTGGGCGTGGTGGTCATTCGCCGATGGAGATATTCAGGAGAAAACCGGTCATTATAACGAGGTCAAACTTGCCGGCGATATACAGGTCCGCGACGGCGCTCTCGTCTTGGGCGGCGACAACGCCGCCATGATCGCTTATCCCTCCGGCGTCGAAACAGATTTCGCCGGCGATTGGATGAAGGATCGTCCCGCGCCCGCATCGGTCATCACCTCGGCGCGAGCATTCCGCAATCATCTTCTGGCCGATCCCTATCGTCCGGATTATCATTTTTGCGTTCCCGAAGATC
>JAFGTC010000154.1 GCA_016934335.1 Candidatus Omnitrophota bacterium
AATTAATAGAAGCAGTCTAAAAAATCGCGGCCCCTATTAACTATTAATAGGGGCCGCGATTTTATTATGGAAATAATCATCTTAAAACCGTGTGAAAAGAACATAGAGGAAATAAAAAACGAGAGCGCCTTGCAAAGCGATCATAAACCAGAATTTCCAATAAATTTTTTTCTGATATTTTTCCTTCAGCGGCATATAGGAAGGACTCTTTTTGAAGAGGTAGTCGAGATTCTCTTGATATCTTCTTTTTATCGAAGAAATGGATTGGCGAATGATGTCGGCGATTTCTCGGTTGGCGGCGCAGCCGGCGGCGAGTTCTAGCGAAGGCGCCATTTCGATGGATGCATAGCGGCCGGCAAAAAGGAAGGCTTTTTTGCGTATTTCGACCAAAGGATCCTTCATTCCTTCTGAGATTAGATTGAGCATGTTGGGGTTGTCGAGTTTAACAAAATAATCGTAGGCGGCGTCGCGGACAAAATGGACTTCGTCGCTCAAAAGGGGAAGAAGACTGTCGGAGGCGTCGTAGCCGTATTTTGTATGATATTTCAGGATATTCTCCCGCACCAGCGGCGATGGATTTTCAATTAAAGAAAGCATCGCTTTTGATACGCGCAGATTACCGACGGCTTGAAGGGAATGGATTTGGTAGAGAAGTTGGTCTTCGTCTCCTTCAAACAAGCCGGGCAGCATGTCATTGATTTCTTTCTCTAATTTCCGAATATCTTCCAATCGAAGGCGGGATAGAAGAAATTCCTCTTTTTCGATGGAGATTTTTTCAAAGATGGTTTTGGCCAGATCGAGGCATTTTACTTCGATAAAATGTTCTCCAAGATCGTAAAGAACTTTGTAATCGACTTTTTTCTTAGAAAGAAGTTTGAGGGCGAGCGTCCGGGCGGCCGCCATGCGTTCTAATTTGATATTGGAGATGATCTGCCAATAGAGGGCGCCGATATGAATGACATCCTGTTTTTCCCGCTGGATCAATTGTTGAAACGCTTCGATGGATTCTTCGTATAAAGCCTGTTCGAAGAGGGCTCTTCCCCACAATCCGAGGCTGAGAGGCTGGATCGATCCGATCATGGAGGCCCGTTGGAACAATCGCGCCGCCTCGGGGTAATCCAGCGTTTCAAAATTCAGCCGGCCGAGATTTTCCAAGAAATAGGGGCAGGTCGGTTCTCGCTCGATGGCTTTGAGATAGTGTTCCCGGGCCATATCGTACTGGCCGTCTTCGTGGTAGGCGTAGGCGAGATTGAATTGGCTGATGCCGCATTTGGGATCCAGTTCGACGGCGGCAAAATAGGCTTCGATCGCTTCGTTTAAACGCCCTTTTTCCAAGAGGGCGCGACCCGTTTCCAGTTTTTCCTTGACGGCGCGCTTGACGAGAAAGGTGAATTTCACGTCGCGCGTTTCCGTGGTCAGGCGCTGATTCTGGTTAGCGGGCAAGAGGCGTTTCAAATACTTTTTGCAGCTTTGGGTAAATTGCACAGTTCCCTCTTCCGAAAAAACCATTCTATTCCTGCCGAGAAGAGATGCAACAATAGACGTACTATAGTATCGAGCAAGTCGCGGTTTTGTCAATCATTAATAAAGGAATTCAAAGGCCTCGATGAACTCCATCTCTGGAGCCGTCGAGGCCCGATTCGTCCTCTCTATTATCATCGTACTGTTCTATGGATTTATTGAGGGCAAATTAAGAAGAATTCTGCGCAGTTGATCCAGCGCAGAAACAACGCTGCGCCGGCGGATCGCCTCTCTGGCGCCAAAGAACCTCCAGGTTTTGGCCTCCACCGCGCCTTTTCGGGAAGCTACGGCGATGCAGACGGTTCCAACAGGCTTCGCGCCGGTTCCACCGCCGGGCCCTGCGATTCCGGTGACGGCGACGCCCCAATCGCTGTTCAAACTTTTGCAGGCGCCGGCCGCCATTTGAGCGGCGCATTCTTCGCTGACGGCGCCGTGCGTCGTTATGACGTCGGGATCCACATCAAGACATTCTGTTTTGATCGTGTTGGTATAAGCGATCACGCCGCCGTTGAAATAATCGGACGATCCGGGAATCGAGGTTATAGCGGCGCCTAAAAGGCCGCCGGTGCAGGATTCGGCGACGGCCAGCGTCTCTTTTTTCTTTTTTAAGAGAGATCCCACGATTTCTTCGAGAGTGTATTGGCCTTCTGCGTACAGGTAATCGCCGATTTCAGCGCGTAGAACTTCTACGCAGCGATGGAGGGCTTCTTCGGCTTCAAGGCCATGATCCGGCAGCGAGAGGGTGAGTTCGACGGTTCCCAGATGGGATAAAGAAGAAACGCGCAAGTCGGGGACGGCGTCTAGTTTCTCGCGAACGACGGCGTCGATATTGGATTCGCCGAGGCAGCAAAATCGCAATGTCGCAGAACGAAAAACTTTTTTAAGATGAAAGCGCTCCATGAGAAAAGGCGCCATGGCATCGAGAACCATGGGCTCCAGTTCGCGCGGAGGGCCCGGCAAAGCGACGGCTAGTTTGTTCCCCAGATCAAAGACAAGACCCGGCGCCGTCCCATTTGGATTACTGAAAAAACGGCCTTGAACGGGAACCAGCGCTTGCCGCTTATTATTGTCGGTCATGGGCCGGCCCATGGAGGCGAATCGTTCTTGGAGTTCCTTCAAGGCTTGCGGATTTTCTTCCATGCCGATGCCGGTCGCATCCGACAGGGCTTCTCGCGTGATGTCGTCCAAGGTCGGTCCCAATCCGCCGGTGACGATGACGACGTCCGATTTTATAAGCGCATCTTTGACAAGTTCGGAAAGCGTTGAGTCGCTGTCGCCGATGACGCGGCAGCCGAGGCATTCCAAGCCAAGGTCATAAAGGGTTTTATTCAAGAAAGGGATATGGCGGTCGATTCGTTTTCCCGAAAGAATTTCTTCGCCGGTGATAATGAGGGTGTATTGAACAGGAGTGGATGATGATGTGGATATATCCGACATGTGGATGTTCCTTTAGGTTTGGATTTGGTGGATCTTCGCTTCATCCCGGATTTCAATTTATAGCGAATCGGACGATCGGGCGGGAAGATCGATGGTCAAAGCCAATGTTAGCGCAAAAACGGCTTCGGCGCCCGCTCTGCGCAAGGCTTTGGAAACGGCGTTGATGGTGGCGCCGGTTGTCATGACGTCGTCGACAATCAATACGCGCAGGCCGGCGGCGGCGTTTTCTTCGACGGGGAAAAACGCATCTTCCAGATTCTTCATGCGCGTCTCGGGATGGAGAGAAGCTTGCGGCGGCGTGCGGCGCCGGCGATAAACGAGATCTTCTCGGATGGGAATGCGGCGCCGGCGCGAGATTTCGCCGCACAGAAGAGCGGCTTGGTTGAATTCCCGTTCGCGCAATCGGCTTTTGTGCAGAGGAACGGGTGCCAAGGCATCGATGTTCATCTTCGAGAAATAGAAATCGAATCCATAGGAAAGCAGGCGAGAGAGCGGAGCGGCGACGCCGGTTTGATAGCGGAATTTCAAGGCGTGAACAAGATTTTTAACGCGCGGATCTTTATAGGAATAAAGAGACCGGCTTTGCTGAAAAAAATGCGGGCCGGGCGGGCAGAAGCGGCAGCGCTTCCCGGTTGGATCGGGAGGCGCCGAAAGCGGCGCGCCGCATTGGGGGCAGAGTGGCGGTTGAATCCGGGGAATTTGATGGAGGCAGTCGGAGCAGATCAACGCGTCCTGACCCGGCATTTCGCGCCCGCATCCGGCGCAGACGGACGGGTAGATCAGCTCCAAGAGCGATGAGGCGATTTCTTTGCATGGAGAAAGCCATGACCGCGACATAAAATTTCCCCTTGCGATAAGGTTATCACAAGGGGAAACATTTTGGATGGCCGATTGTTTGTATGGCCGTTGTTATCGTGCGTAAGCGACGGCTCTGGTTTCGCGGATGATGGTGACTTTGATATGGCCGGGGTACTGCATTTCATCTTCGATTTTTTTGGAGATGTCGTACGCCAGCTTGACGGAGTTTTGATCGTCGACCTCTTCGGGCTGAACCATGATGCGAATTTCGCGGCCCGCTTGAATGGCGAAGCATTTTTCCACGCCGCCGAAGGATTCAGCCAGGTTTTCCAGCTGCTGCAGGCGTTTGACGTAGGTCTCGATGGTTTCGCGCCGGGCGCCGGGCCGAGCGGCGGAAATGGCGTCCGCCACATAGACGATGACGGCTTCCACGGATTCCATTTCGACGTCTTCGTGGTGTGCGGCGATGGCGTTGACGACTTCGGGGCGTTCGCCCAGCTTGCGCGCAATGTCGGCGCCGATGGAGGCGTGGGTGCCGTCGCGTTCGAAGTCGACCGCTTTCCCGAGGTCGTGCAGCAAGGCCCCACGTTTGCAGATTTCGATGTTGGCGCCTAATTCGGAAGCAATGGCGCCGGCCAGGAAGGAGACTTCCCGCGCGTGATACAACTGATTCTGCCCGTAGGAGTAGCGGTATTTCAGGCGGCCGAGGATCTTGATCAATTCAGGATTCATATCCACGATGCCCAGATCGAAGACAACCCGCTCCGCTTCTTCCCGCATTTCATCTTCCATTTCTTTGCAGATTTTCTGGTAGACTTCTTCGATGCGGCCGGGATGGATGCGTCCGTCTTGAATCAGCCGCTCGAGGGTTTGACGGGCCGATTCCCGGCGAACGGGATCAAAGCAGGAGATGACGACGGTGTCCGGCGTATCGTCAATAATGAGGTTGACGCCGGTCAACGATTCGAAGGACCGGATGTTGCGCCCTTCCCGCCCGATGATGCGCCCTTTGATTTCGTCGCTGGGCAGCGAAACCGTGGAGACGGTGGATTCGCTGACAAACTCGGTGCATCCGCGCTGCATGGTCGTCACCACAATGCGGCGCGCTTCCCGTTGTGCGTTTTCTTTGGCGTTGTCGACGATTTGTTTGATGATTTTGGCGGATTCGAGCTTTACATCGTTTTCAACCGACTGTAGAAGGATCTCTTTAGCCTGATCGGTGGTCAGACCTGAGATTTTTTCTAATTTTCCGCGTTCTTCCTGGATGAGCTCCGAAAGTTCCGAGTCTTTCTTTTCCAGGTCTTTCGTCCGTTTTTCCAGTTGTTTCGAAAGAGCCTGATTTTCCCGTTCGAGGGTTTCGACTTCCTCTAATTTTTTCTCGATGGTTTCTTCTTTGCGATCGAGTTTCTTTTCGAGGGCCGAGAGTTCGGCGCGACGCTCCTTGGCTTCTTCTTCGAATTTGTTCTTCTCTTGCAGAACCTGTTCTTTGGCGGCGATTCCCGCTTCTTTCCGAATGGTGTCCGCTTCTTTTTTCGCTTCCAGGCGAATTTTATCGGCGAGCTCCTTTACGCTGCCGACGCTGCGCTCCATAAGGATTTTACGGAGAATGAAGCCAAAAGCGAATCCTGCAATGAGACCCGCAATGATGGCCAAAACCCAAAGCATAGTATCCATTTTTTAACCTTTCTATATGTAATCATCCCGGGGTTCGCGGAAGCGATTTCGCTTCGCGCGGTTGCGCCCCGCGGAGTGCTTCAAAGGGGTGTATAAAAAAACATCTCATTCTTCTCGTTCGCGAACTAGGCGCTTGCGGCTTGCCGCACGTCATGGAGCGCCGGTTGCAGATGCGAGATGACTTGCGTCGCCGTGACGGCTTCGGCGGCCATTTCGTTTTCGGCCCGTTCCGCCGCTAAACCGTGAAGAAAGACGGCGCAGGCGGCGGCTTCGAGAGTCGGGATCCTTTTTGCGAGGAGCGCGCCGACCACCCCTGTCAGTACGTCTCCCATCCCTCCCGATGCCATAGCGGGAGTCCCGGTCGGGTTGATGTAAGGCTTCCTGCCGGCGCCGGCGACAACGGTTTTGGGGCCTTTCAATACGGCGACGCCGTTTTCGCTTTCCGCCAGGCGCGCCGCGTACCCCAACCGGTCGGATTGAATTTCGGAAACCGTCGCGTGAAACAGCCGGGCCATTTCTCCGGGATGGGGCGTCGCCGCCCAATCCCACGGTCGTTGTTGTAAATCCTCCTTTGTTACGGCCGAGAGCCCGTCTCCATCGATTACGACGGGGAGAGGAACTTCTCGAATCACGCGCCGCACGAAATCTTGGCTGGATGGATGCCGTCCCAACCCTGGACCGATCACGACGGCGCTCCAGCGGCTGTCGCCGGAAAAGAGTTCCTCGAACGCTTTTTCCGAAAACGAACCCGCCTCCGTCTCCTGGACGGGCCGCGTCATCATTTCCCAAACGCCGGACGCATAGATCGGCAGAAGCGATTTGGGGCATGCGGCGGTGAGCAGTCCGGCCCCGGTGACCAGGGCCGCTTTTGCGCTCATTAGAGCCGCGCCGGTCATGCCTCTCGATCCGGCGACAACCAGTAGATGTCCCTGGCTCCCTTTGTGGGCGGAAATGTCCCGGCGAGGCAGCCAGTTCGAAATTTCCCGCGCGGAGAGCAGCTGCGCCGGCGATTCCGCTTCCGCTATCAGGTCGCGGGGAAAGCCGATGTCGAGCACGACCAGCCGCCGGCCGTAGTTCAGCCCCGGGGGCAGGAGACTGCCGATTTTCGGCAGTCCCATGGTATAAACCCAATCGGCATAGATCGCTTCTCCCTCAACTCGCCCTGTGTCGGCTTCGACGCCGGAAGGGATGTCAACCGACACAACGTCGGCGTTGCGGCGGCGGTCGTTGACGGCGGAGATCGCCTGAGCGATCAGGCCGCGCGGGGCGCCGCGTACGCCGGTTCCCAGCAGAGCGTCGACCCAGACGCGAGTCTGGGCGGCCGTTTCTAAAAACGTATTCCAGCGTTCTTCGGAGGCGCATTCCCAGAGAGGAACGCCCTCTTGGAGCATTCGGAGATAGTTGGTCCGGGCGTCGCCGGCGAGATGCTCCGTTTCGCCGAGCAAAGCGACTCGCGGGTGAAAGCCCGCTTTCGCCAGATGCCGGGCGATGACGAATCCATCTCCTCCGTTGTTGCCTTTACCGCACAGAACCGTTGTTTGACGCAAGCGTTCGGAGGGGAGAACGTTTAACATGCCTTCCGCCGTCCCCTGGCCGGCTTGCTCCATAAGAAACAAACCGGAAATGCCGCGCGTCTCAATGGCCGTTCGGTCGATTTGAGCCATAGTGCGGCCCGTAACCACATTTAATTCGTACGGTGGATAGTGAGAATTGCCTCTCATTTGGAACACAATAGTTCCCGGCGAGAGGAAAAAGAGGGGTTTGCGTGTTTAAAAGTACAGAGAACTAGGCTGTATCTGCTTCTTCGCGATCGTGATAGAATAAATCGTACAACCATGCTAGAATGGCGACGATAATGAATCCCTTCCACATCGTGCCGAAAAAGAAGGTCAAGGATAGTTCTTCTAAAGCGATTGATTCACCAGCACTTTTAACGCCAAACCACGTCAGCGCCACAAATTTTTGAACAAAGCAGAATGCGATGAAAAATAGGCAGACAACAGCGTAATCAAGTAACGAAAAACGTTTTCCGGCAAATGTCGATGAGCGCGGCTTCGCTTCGAACTCGTCAATGGCGGCATCGGCGATTTGCGTCTCGGTCTGCGTATTAACGGGGAGCCCGGATTTGCGGCTTTTTTTTCCTCTGACCATGGACTATAATCCTAAAAAATTAAGACTTACGCTGCAATTATTCTATCACGAACAAGTCCTGACTTCCAAGGGATGAAGGTGATAAAACCATGTTCTTTTATCAATTTAATTCGAGTTGGCGAATCTCAACGCCTTTTTGTTTTGCGATCCGGCGTCTGTAAATAAAAACGAAGCGGCGAGGCGATAGAAACGCAAAAAAAGCGAAAAAATGACGCCGCGCGGAGAGGATAATATTTAAACGCAATATTATCAATAGATAACATCATTTTTGAAGAAGGTTTCTGCGAAGAGGAGAATGCGGAGATTGCTTTCAAAGGAAAAGAATCTTTTTTCTATACGATCATTTGTTCGATATATTCCATGAATTGTTCTGTAAGAGGATGGATGGATTTATTTTTTTGGAGAACCGCCTCCATGCGCATTTGGGTGACCCGTTTCAATCCAAGCATGGGATTGCTGCAGGCTTCTTGGAAATATTCTTCGCGGCATGCGAAGTACGTACGTCCCGGTTCGAGGAAATCGGCGATGTACGTCATCCAGCCAATGGCCGGCAGATCCGGGTGGCCGGTCGGATGATAGGCGACCGTCATGAGAATGTCGCGGTCTTGAATGTCGTATTGATCCTCCAGCAGGAGCGCTCCAATGGGGGCGTGATTCAATTTACCGACTTCGGTCAGTTCCCTGCCGTAGCGGATCGATCCGTTGGCGCAGAGGCTTTTTCGCTGTTCCTTGGAGATTTCTTTTCCGCAGTCGTGGAAGAGAGAGGCCCACGCAAGGCCTTCCCGGTCGACGGGATAGTCGTTTTCCCAGGCGTCCGCCAGAAGAAACGCCGTTTCCATGACTCGTACGCTGTGGTTGTATCGTTTTTCCGAGAGGCCGTTTTGGAGATCTTTAATCGCTTGATCGGGTATAAGGGAAATCACGGGAGTTGATTTTTCTCTGCTTCCTGTATTTTTTCTAAAACGTTTCTTTGAAATTCCGGGGTAAAATCGTAGGGGAAGTCGGGCCCGTATTCCAGGGCCTGCTTCCAACATCGAATGGCGGATTCGATGTCGCCCTGTTGCTGCTTTGCATCGCCAAGGTGATCGAGAATGACCGGATGGTTTTCTTCGCGGGTGATGGCTTTTTCGAGGTAGGCGATGGCGTCCTGGATGCGCCCCATTCTGTAGTACGCCCACCCCATGCTGTCCATAATGTTTCCGTCGTTGGGATTGAGTCTCAACGCTTTCTGGATGAGCTGCACTGCTTCATCCAGGCGAATGTTGCGATCGGCATAGGTGTAGCCGAGGAAGTTGTAAGCTTGGGAATCGTCGGGAAACTGTTCGATGGTTTCATTCATCAACTCTTCGATGTCGGCCAGGCGCTCCATTTTGTCGTACACGGTGGCTAATTGATACACCAGGTCCCGGTAGGAGGGGCTGCTGACGGGAAGGGTTTCTTTAGCGAGAAGAAGATGCGTTTCCGCGTCCGTCCACCGGTTTTGATCCATATAGACATGCGCCAGCGTTCGATGGAGATCGGGATTCTTGGGGTATTGTTCAATGCACGCATGGAGCGCTGCGATAAGATCTTCGGAAAAGCGGCTGTTGGCGATTTCTCGGCGGACGTCATACCAGGATCGCAGTTCCGAGGAGGCTTTGGAAAGGCGTTCTTCCTCCTTTTTTTCGAGCGCTTGGGTGAAAAAGGTCAGGATTTCTTCAAAGCGCGCGTTTTGGGCTTCTTGATTCTGATTCAAGAGAGCGATTTTGGCCGAGACGAAAAAGACGCGCGGCTGATCAGGAAACGTCTGAATGCTTTTCTCCAAAAGAGTTTGCATGAAAGGCGACTTGTTATGTTTCTGGATGTCGGCCAGCGTGCTTTTTCGCGTCAATTCAACTAGAAATCGCTGGACTTCCTCCCAATTTTCTTGGGCGATGGCTTGCTCCAGGCCCGCCAGGAAGAATTGGATCCCTTCTTCGGAGCGATTTAAATTCTGAAAAGCTTGCAGACGAAGTATTTCGAAAAAGTAAATCCCCGGATTTTTTTCGATCAGCGCATTGATTTCCTCGATGGTTTTCAGATAGTTTTCCTGCTTGAAATAGAGGACGGCCAATTGATAAGCCGCCTGCGCATCGTCGGGATTCAGTTCTTTGATCCGGTTATACTGGTGGATTGCCTCCTGGTGCGAGTTGCGATCCGAGTAGAGCGCCGCCAGCGCGCTGCGCACGCCATGTTCATCGTTGTCGTTGCGAATATGCTGGAGGGCGGAAAGATACGTGATGATCGCGTCGTCGTTCTTGTTCAGAATTTCATACAGTTTGCCCATGCGGTATAAAATGTCGAAGTTATTGGGAACCTCTTCCGAGACGATTTTGTATTCGTCCAGCGCTTCCTGATAGCGTCCCAACTGGGTTTGAAGCAAAGCGATCCGGTAATGGTAGATGAAGGATTGATAGACATCCAAATGGGCCAGTTGGCGATAAATGTCTATCGCCTCCTCGAAGCGGTTGTTGCGAACGTACAGCGAGACCAGCTCGTTCAAGTTGTCCGGTGAGTTGGGCTGGATCTCTACGAGTTTCTCATATTGTTCAATGGCTTTCTCGAGGTCTTTTTTCTGCCGATAGGCCAACCCCAAGACCTTGTAGGCTTCGATTTCGTTGGTTCCGTGTTGAATCGCCTCCCGGGCGATCTGGATGGCTTCATCGATTTTTCCGCTTTGGAGAAGGGCCTTGCCAGTCATGGCGCCGAGGAACGGCGAATCCGGGACGATCTCCAAGGCTTTGGCGTAGGCTTCGCCGGCTTCCTCATATTGGTTTTTTTCTTCGAGAATGGCGGCTTTCAGGAACTGATTAACCAGCTTCTCGCGATCTTCCGCAGAGATGTCCGGTTTTTCAGGAGAAAAGACGGACTCGACAACATCTGTTTCTTCCTGGGCCGGCTCGTCCATTTCTTCGCTGGGAGGAAGGGGTGTATCCGGTTCGGTTTCCTCTTCGATATGTGTGCTTTCCCGGACGAGCGGTTTTTCCGGCGCCGCATCCGTTTTTTTTGCCGATCTCTCCGGGCTGTAAGCGCAGCCCGCAAGCCAGGCGATCATCCCTATCGTAAGAAAAAACGTCCGTAAATTCATAGCGTCCTGCTAATTCGTTCTAGTATGGGCGGATTCTAACGGCCATTCAATAAAGTATAACAAGATATGATGATTACTATAAGTGTCTTTTTGCAGCCTCTCATCCGGGCGGCCATCGCATGAATCGTCCGCCGAGAACGTGGACGTGCAAGTGGTAAACCGTTTGTCCGCCGTTGTCGCCCGAATTGATTACGAGACGGTATCCTTCCTCCGCCATGTTGAATTTTTTGGCCAGTTCGTTGGATGCGTTGACGAGTTTCAAAAGAATATCGCCGTCTTCCGGTCCAAGGTCGCCGATTTTGGCGATGTGTCTTTTGGGAATGACTAAAAGATGAACCGGCGCCTGGGGATTTAGATCTTTGAATGCAACAACGTCTTCGTCTTCATACTCTAGCGAGGCGTCGATTTCCCGGTTGGCGATTTTACAAAAGATGCAATCTTCTTCTGTCATGGATTTCATCCTCCCATTGATCTTTGTCTTTACAGAAGGCGCTTTTTCATGTTGCATACCGCGGAGATGCTCGTCTAGCGGCATCCGTCTAAAGTCGAGGGCGAAGAAGAGTTGAACCGCCTTGCCCTCGTGAATTCCGCGGTTGAGATGGACGGCGTTTTTCACCGTCTTCATTCTCTGCGTCCGGCTGGAATTATATCGTGATTCAAGGAAAAGTAGGATGGCCGAGGCGCCGGCGCCGGATGGTTTGTGCGACGATGGGGCGGGCAAGCTTCATCCACCGACATTGTTAAGAGTCTTCTTGCGTCGGGGGGATGGATGTGGAACAATATCCCGATATCCGCAAAGCGAATAAATACGTTTATCGGGAAAGGAATCGATCGAGGAGATCTTCAAGATATATATGTATTGGTGGAATCTTCCCAACGAGTTTTTTGCGATCGTAGCCGGAATTTTCGGCGCGGCGATCGGCAGTTTTCTGCACGTCTGCATCTGGCGCATTCCGCGTGAGGAGTCCATTGTGTTTCCCGCGTCCTGCTGCCCGCAATGTGGAAATGCGATCGCCTGGTACGACAACATCCCCCTGATTTCCTGGATTTTTTTGGGGGCGAAGTGCCGCCATTGCCAGGCCTCCATCTCCATTCGCTATCCCATTTATGAATTGTTGACGGCGCTGTTCTTTATGGGGATTGTGTATGTTTATGGAATCGCATATGTCACGTTTTTCTATTTGCTGATTGTGTGCGACTTGATCGTGGCGTCGGGGATCGATTGGGATCATTACTACATTCCCGATGAGCTGTCGCTGCCCATGATTCCGCTGATGATCGTCGTTGCGGCGATTGCTCAATGGTGGGGATTGTTTCCCACCGCCCTGGTGCAGCGCGTTGATCAAGCGGTCTTGGGCGTTGTCGTCGGAGGCGGCGCGATTTGGCTGATCCGGATTGTAGGAACCTGGGCGTTCCGGCAGGAGGCGATGGGATTCGGCGATGTAAAGTTGATGGCGTTCATGGGGGGATTTTTGGGCTGGGACGAAGCGTTGTTATGTATTTTTCTGGCGGCGTTTTTCGGTTCGATTGTAGGCGTTGCATTAAAGTTGACGGGCAAGATTGAAAAATACGGCCATATTCCCTTCGGCCCCTATCTCGCCCTGGGGGCGTATTGCTGTCTTTTGTACGGACCGGAAATCATTCTCTGGTATACCAAGCCGTTTCAGCTGTAATCACATAAAGTTCCTGTGATTCTGCTCCTGAGGCCGCGCCCGTCGCCTTTTGCTTCTAAGCTCATTTCCGGCGGTCGTTTGTCCTTGACCTTGTGAAAATTCCCTCTTTATAGTGAGATATTGAAAAGGGCGTCCATTGGAGGCGGAGAGAATCCAGGACGGCCGATTCAACCCCCATGAGACAGGAGAGGATTATGAAGAGAATATGGATTGTCGGTCTTGCTTTGTTGATGGTTGTGACGGGTTTTTCGTCTTTTGCGCAAGAAAAGCCTGAGAAAATCAAAGTGCTGCTGATTTCCGGCGATGACGTCGGGCCGTTTCACGACTGGCGGGAAATCGCCGATTCCACACGAAAAGTTTTGGAAAATGCCTGCCGCTTCGAAGTGGTCGAATGCGAGGATACGTTTATTTTGGATTCCAACGCGGCGCTGGATAAGTATGACGTAATCTTATTGACGGGATTCAACGCCAACACGCCCACCATTTCCGATCAGGCGAAAGAGAATCTTTTGAATTTCGTGAAGAGCGGCAAAGGCTTCATGGTGAATCATCTGGCCAGCGCCTCGTTCAAGGAATGGGACGAATTCGGCGAACTTTGCGGTCGAAAATGGGTGATGGGAACCTCCGGCCATGGTCCGCGCAGCATGTTTACCGCGAATGTTGTGAATAAGGAGCATCCCATCACGCAAGGGTTGGAAGATTTTCAAATTTTTGATGAGCTGTATTCTAAACTCCAGGGGCGCTCCAAGATCGAGGTTCTGGTGACCGCCGATTCGGAATGGAGCGGAAACACGGAGCCGCTGCTGTTCGTGCGCGAGTATGGCCAGGGCCGCGTCGTGCAAAATGCATTCGGCCACGATCATAAAGCGATCGAAAACGAGACAAACAAAATCCTGTTGGTTCGCAGCTGCGAATGGGCGGCCACCGGCAAAGTAACCTGCTGCGGCGCCTGCGCCAAAGCCTGTGCTTCAAGCAGCGCCCAGTGATCGCTTCTGCGCTTGCCGATCATCGATGAGATTCTCCCCCGGCGCGCCGGGGGAGTTAATGGAAGGCCGTTTTTTCGAGAACGGCTCTCCATTAACCTTATCAATGTTCCGGAGGGAAAACGTCAATGAAGCGCACGTCTTTGTGGGTACTCATGATTTTGTGGAGCGGCTTGTTTTTGCCGCCGGTTTTTGCGGAGACGATCACGACCGGATCGCTTGTCCGGGAAATGGTGGATCTGCGCCGGTTGGGCGATTTTCCCGATCCCGCCTATAAGACGGTTCAGTTTTCTTCGTACGATCACCGCAGCGGCCTGCCCGGCGGTCCGAATTGGTTTGCCAACAGCGACGGCTTCGGCGGCGAACCGATTCCCGCGTTTGAAAAAGTGCTCAAGGCGCCCGGCGACGACAAAATTGGCGAATATTTAATTTGCGACGTGGAGGGGGCGGGCGCCATCGTGCGCGTATGGACGGCGGCCATCAGAGGAAAG
The DNA here is from genome assembly GCA_016934335.1 of Candidatus Omnitrophota bacterium. Classification (GTDB taxonomy): domain Bacteria; phylum Hinthialibacterota; class Hinthialibacteria; order Hinthialibacterales; family Hinthialibacteraceae; genus JAFGTC01. The sequence goes on from JAFGTC010000154.1 coordinate 13,835, forward strand.
ATTCGGCTTTATTTGGACGGGGAGGAAGAACCGGTTTTTGACGATGCGGCGGATGTGTTCCTGCGCAAAACCTACGGGCCGTTTTTGAAGAATTCCGGATTGGACGAGGATTTCTTCGCGGACGCGTTTGCCCAGCGAAACGCCTGTTATTTTCCCATTCCCTTCGCGAAAGGCTGCCGCATTGTGTGGACGGGGAATGTGGAGGAGATTCATTTTTACCAAATCCAGATGCGTCTTTACGAAGAAGGCGCCCAGGTGAAGACCTTTCAGCCTTCGGATTTGGTCGCCTATAAACAAGATATTGTGGATGTTCAAAAGATTCTAAAAAATCCGGATGCGAATTGGATCTACGCTTCCGACGAGGCGCCGATTGAAATGGCGGGGTTCGTCGCGTCGGGCGAGAGTAAAGAGCTGCTTTTTCAGAAAGGCCCCAAAGCCGTCGAGCGGTTGACGCTGAAGATTCATGCCGCCGACCTCGATGCGGCCTTGAAGCAGACGATTCTGGAGATTCATTTTGACGAGCATCCCTGGGGGCAGGTGCAGTCGCCGCTGGGCGATTTCTTCGGCGCCGCGCCCGGAATCAATCCCTTCGACTCTGTTCCTTTTACGGTGAAGCCCGGCGGAGAAATGACCTGCCGCTTCGTGATGCCTTTCAAGCAGTCGGTGCGGATCATGCTCATCAACAAAGGGGAGCGGCCGGTTATGATCAGCGGTTCGGCTCTGCTGAGCAATTATGAATGGCGCGACGAATCGTCCATGCATTTCCGCGCCCGCTGGCGGGTGGATCACGATCTTGTCGCGTCGAACGATCGGGTTCAGGATTTGCCTTTTCTGCTGGCGAATGGCAAGGGCGTCTATGTGGGGACGTCTTCGATGCTTCTCAATCCCAACGAAATTCCATCGTCGTACGGGAGTTGGTGGGGCGAGGGCGATGAGAAGATTTTTGTGGACGACGATGTTCGGCCGTCGACGTTCGGGACCGGCTCCGAGGATTATTACAATTACGCCTGGTCGTCGGAGGAGATTTTTGTGCATCCCTATTTCGGGCAGCCGCGAAACGATGGACCGGCCAACCGGGGCTTTGTAACGAATAATCGCTGGCACATCGTGGATCCACTGCCGTTTCAATACAGATTGAGTTTTTACATGGAGCTCTTCAGCCATGAAGAGACGCCGGGCGTTTCGTATGCTCGATTATCGTATCTGTATGGGAAGCCGGGCATGATGGACGATCACCTTCCCATCACCGGCGAGGATGTTCGCCTGCTGGCGTTGCCGGAAAACTGGCAGCCGGCGTCCAAGATGGGGGCTGCCAATTCCATCTTTTTCGGGGCGGAAGACCTGGCGGCGCCTGGCGCCGATGTGGAACTGGTATATGACAACCTCTGGCAGGGCGGAGCGTTAATGATGTGGCGCCCCCAAGAAGAGGGGCAAACGTTGGATCTGCCCTTCGAGTTGATGGAAGAGGGAGAATACACGATTCGGCTGGCCGCCGCCAGGACGCCGGCATCGGGGAAAATAACGGTTTTATTGGATGGCCAGCCGCTGGATTTGGGGGGCGTGATCGATCTCGCGACGCCGCACCGCACGCTGCTGCGCGCGACGCCTCCCTCGCCGAAATCAAAATTGGAAAAAGGAGAGCATACGATCACGCTGCGCTTCGAGGGAAAATCCCGCGAGGAATCCAGCGGCGAGATCGGCGTTGATTTTATCTGGCTGCAGCGGTAAAGGCGGCGCAACGTAAAAACTACAGTCTTATTCATTTCATCGTGGGAGAATAAAATCATGATTGGAGCGATTGCCGGGGATGTCATCGGATCTGTGTATGAATGGAATAATATCAAGACGACCGAGTTTGATTTGTTTCGCGAGGATTGTTTTTTTACTGACGATACGGTGCTGACCGTTGCGATTGCGAACAGCATCCTGTCCGGCGAGGATTACGCCTCGTCCATTAAACGAATCGGGAGGCGATATCCCAATGCGGATTACGGCGGCCACTTTCGCGGCTGGCTGCATTCTGATGATGCGGCGCCGTACAACAGTTGGGGAAACGGTTCGGCCATGCGTGTGAGTCCTGTAGGATTCGCCTTCGACGCGCTGGATACTGTTTTGGAGGAAGCCAAAAAAAGCGCGGAAGTCACCCACAATCATCCGGAAGGGATCAAAGGCGCCCAGGCGACGGCCGGCGCGATTTTTCTGGCGCGCACCGGCCAGCCGAAAGAGTTCATCAAGGAATACATCGAGACGCAGTTTGACTATGATCTATCGACGCCCATCGATGACATCCGCCCGGCGTATCAATTCGACGTCAGCTGCCAGGGCTCGGTTCCCCCGGCGATCCGCGCGTTTCTTGAATCGGATGATTTCGAGAACGCCGTCCGGCTGGCGATATCCATCGGGGGAGACAGCGATACAATCGCCTGCATCACGGGAGGCGTGGCGCAGGCGTTTTATGGAGGGCCGCCGGCGGCTATCGTGAAGGAGACGAAATCGCGGCTGACGCCTGATTTGCTCGAGGTTGTGGAGAAATTCGAAAACCAGTTTATGGCGGATTAACATTCCGCCGATGCTCGCCAGACACGGCGCAGGGATCGGCTTGGCCGTGAAGAGAGGAAAATAAACCTATGAAATGCCGTAAAATAAAACTCGCCGTTATCTCGTTTATCCTTGCTTCAGCCGCCGCCATTGCTGCGAACGATGCTCCGGCGCCGCTCGATCCCATCCCCAGTCCCGAACAGTTGGCGTGGCAGAAATTGGAGTATATCGCGTTCGCTCATTTCGGCATGAATACGTTCACCGGGCGGGAATGGGGCGATGGAGCCGAAGATCCCGCATTGTTCAATCCGACCCGGTTTGACGCGCGACAGTGGGTGAAAACCGTCAAAGACGCAGGCATGAAAATGCTGATTCTCACGGCCAAGCACCACGACGGCTTCTGCTTGTGGCCCAGCCGGTACACCGAGCATTCCGTCAAGAACAGCCCCTGGAAGGACGGAAAAGGCGATGTCGTTCGCGAAGTCGCCGACGCCTGCAAAGAGGCGGGCGTCAAGCTGGGAATTTATTGCTCGCCGTGGGATCGGCATGAGAGAACCTATGGTGATTCTCCGGCCTATAACGAATTTTTCCGCAATCAACTCCGCGAATTGCTCTCCAATTACGGGGATGTGGCCGAAGTGTGGTTTGACGGCGCCTGCGGCGAGGGGCCGAATGGAAAGAAGCAGGTCTATGATTGGGATAGTTATTATGCCGTTGTTCGCGAACTGCAGCCTCATGCATTGATTTTCGGCTGCGGCCCCGACATCCGCTGGGTTGGCAACGAATCGGGCGTCGCACGGGAGATGGAATGGAGCGCGTTGCCGCTTACGGACGATGTCGTCAACCGGAGATGGGGCGAACATCAAAGAACGTTTGTCGATGGATCCGGCGTTGAGCACGCCTTCCAGGCTCTTACTTCGAGCGCTCCGCAGAAAATGATGTGGTATCCGGCGGAATGTGACGTTTCGATCCGGCCCGGGTGGTTTTATCATTCCGATCAAGATGATAAAGTCAAATCTCTTTCGCAGCTGCTGGATATTTATTACAAATCAGTCGGTCGAAACGGCGTTCTGCTATTGAATCTTCCCCCCGATAAGCGGGGCTTGATTCACGAGAACGACGTGCGCCGCCTGCTGGAGCTTCGACGGGTTTTGGATGAAACCTTCAAAACCAACTTCGCCTTGAATAAATCCGCTCAGGCCAGCAATGTCCGTCAAAAAAGCGAATTATTTTCGCCGCAGCAGGCGTTGGACGGCCGCAGCGACACGTATTGGGCGGCCGATGACGGCGTGACGGCCGCCAGTCTGGAGGTCGATCTCGGTGAGGAGATCGAGTTCGACCGTTCGTTGATCCAGGAGCATATTGCTTTGGGGCAGCGCGTTTACGCCTATTCCATCGAGGTCTGGAATGGTGCGGGGTGGAGTCAAGTCGCAGAAGGAACGACAATTGGATATAAAAAAATCAATCGATTTTCTCCTGCAACTGCATCGAAAGTGCGGTTGAACATTAAAAAGTCGCGTGGATGTCCGATTATTGAATCGTTCGAGCTCTATAAAGAGGCCGATTGGGGGGAAACAAGCGGGGGGAAAGATAAATAATTTACGGATAAAAAAAACCTTGCGGTTCCATGGTCTTGATCATTCAGGTAAAATTGTCGGGTGCGCAGTGAACGGCAGCGTCTTTTTACTGTCAGGATAGATCTGGAGAAAATCAGTAGTTTCATGGCTTTCATTCGATCAGTGGAATAGTTAAAATATGATTAGATTAACCGGTTTGATGGCGATGCCGTTTAAGGCGTTATAAATAAAAGAGTTATGGTTAAAGGGCATGGATGCATCGCGTTTCTCGGCGATTTGCGCATCTCAGCGCCTGATAATGAAATCCAAGGATTCCATAAAAAAGAGACTTGGTAAAAAGGAAATAGGTCATTGATTTTCTTGAAAATATATGGTTCAATATTGATGTTCGATGTGAATCAGGAAAAATCAAAACTTTGATTCTTGGTTCCTTTGTGTTTTTGGGAAACTAATGCTAAATGGGTTGAGATTGGATTTGTGGGAAAGGTATGGATATTGCAGTCCATTCTTAACTGTATAAATCTGAGCCGGTGCTTTGTAAAATATTATTGCACCGGGAGGGTATTCGTCATCTATAAGTAGATACATGGATTGTATAGGAATTGGATTGAATCCGCCCTTCGCATCCTTATTTGGGAAAAGATTCTCAAAAATCGCCTTCCGATTCGTCTGGATTGAATGGGAACGGCCAAGGAAATAGGGAGAAGACCACCGATGAATCGAGTGGCAGCAACTACTAATATGGCATCTACCGCATTGAAAACCATCAAACAGGATGAAAAAGGATTTATTCATCCATCGGCAATCATTGATCCTAGCGTTCAACTTGGAGAAGGGGTGGTCATCCATGCCAATGTGGTCGTCGAGCGAGGGGTGCGCATAGGCGGTGGGACCATAATTCATGCCGGCAGTTATATTGGCGAGGATTGCATTGTTGGAGAAGACACGGTTTTGATGCCGAGCGTTACGCTTCGAGAAAAGACGCATGTCGGCTCCCGCGTGAAAATCGGCGCCGGCGTGGCGATCGGCAGCGACGGCTTCGGATATGCGAAGCAGGAAAACGGCGTAAACTTTAAGGTGCCCCAAGTCGGCTATGTCGTGATCGAAGACGATGTTTGCATCGGCGCAAATACGACGATCGACCGCGCGACTTTAGGGCAGACCATCATCGGCCAAGGGGCGCAGATTGGAAGCCTGGTTCAAGTCGGGCATAATGTTCAAGTCGGGCCGGAGTCGGAGATCGGCGACTGCGTAGGCATCTGCGGCAGCTGCAAGATTGGGAATCAAGTTCATATCGGCCAAGGGGTTGGCATGGTGGGCCATATTCGCATCGGGAATAACGCTCATGTGGCCGGCGGCTCCGGAATCAGCAAAGATGTAGGCGACGGAATAAAAATGAAGGGCATCCCCGCCATGGATGAAGAGTCGTACGGTCAATATTCTCTTCATCTTCAAAGACTTCCCGAGTTGGTCGCCCGAGTGCAGGCGCTTGAAAAACGAGTTTGTCAAGATTCTGAAGAGGCAAAGAATTAAACGGATTTTTTCTTCCCTTCCCTCTCTTTCTCCCGGCTGGTTTTTCTCCATCAAAACGTCTTGGATTGCCTCCCAGTGGCGAAGCGGATTTCCTTTCCAAAGAGACAGGCAATGCTATTTTGACCGCCGAATAAATTCTTAAACACCTTTACAATCTTGGAAGAGAAGTCATGATTTGCATGTTTGACTTTATTTCGAGATATCGATTTTTTCGCCCGGCAGCGGTCGTTTCTTACGCGGAAAAATCCGCTCGAAAATAAACCGCCCGCTGTTCTTAGATATCGATGTAACTTCGACGAATGCGCCGTATTCCACCGGGTTGGATGCAAAATTGATCGGCGTAAATCTACTTTTATGAGGAGCGCTATGACTCTAGAACGAATCATCACGTCCGAATCTGTCACCGAGGGACATCCGGACAAAATTGCAGATCAAATTTCAGATGGCATATTGGATGCGATTTATGAGAAAGATCCCAACGGGCGCGTCGCCTGCGAAACGCTGGTAACCACCGGATTGATACTGATTGCAGGTGAGATTACAACGACGGCCCAGATCGATTATGCGCAAGTCGCGCGGTCGGTCGTCAACGACATCGGCTACAACAACGCGGAATACGGCTTCGATTGCAACACCTGCTCCGTCTTGGTGTCGCTGGATCGTCAATCGCCCGACATCGCGCAAGGCGTAAACGAGGCGGAAGACCACGAACAAGGAGCCGGCGACCAGGGCATGATGTACGGCTACGCCTCGAATGAAACGGATGTGTTGATGCCTCTGCCGATTACGCTGGCGCATAACTTGACCCGCCGCCTGGCCGAAGTGCGCAAAAGCGGCCTCCTTCCCTGGGTGCGATCAGATGGGAAATCTCAGGTTAGCGTCGTCTATGACGGCGACGCCGTCAAGCGCGTCGACGCGGTCGTCATTTCGACGCAGCATGCCCCGGACATTACGCATAAAGAAATTACGGAAGCGATCACCGAAGAGGTGATCAAAAAAGTGGTTCCCGCCGAGCTAATG
>JAFGTC010000155.1 GCA_016934335.1 Candidatus Omnitrophota bacterium
AGATCGCAGCCAGCAAATCGCTGTGAAAATCCTCTTGACGCCGGAGCGCATCCTGGTATGCTTCACAAGCAGAAACGGCCATGTCTTGGCCTTTCGGATTAGTGAGGCGCACGCCAGGGTTGCAGCCCTGATGGCGTGCGCTTTTATATTATGCGTCTCTAGAGCGGAATCAAATTACGCTCCCCCTGCTCATGGTTGTCAATCGAAATCTATCATATCTGCTCTTCTTTTGTCAATAATAAAATCGCTATTTTTATATTTTTATTCTATCGATATAATTTTTGGCAGGCGGGGTGCGCTTCGATTTTAGCCCTACCAGTCTGTTTTTGGGTGAATTACTAACAATGCCGAGTCGGGAAACGCAACTCGCGCCGCTTGAATGTCTGTCAGGATTCTTCGGGGATGAAAATCAGAAAATATTGATTTTCCAAAATATCTTTAACTTGACGCTGCAATTTCCATCCGGCCAGCTTCATTTCTTGGATGACGATTTCCTGCGCTACGCAATGGCCGGGAGGAGGGCCTGTTTTCTTCCCTTCTTTTTTCCAATCGACGACGATCAGGCGCCCGCCCGGTTTGAGAATGGAATGGAGGCCTTTGTAATAATCGACGCGGTTTTCGAGATGATGGTTGGTGTTGCAGAAAAAGATATGATCGAGGCTTTGAAGGGGAAGCATCGGCCGATCCAACGCCGCATAAACCGTCACAATATTGAATAGATTCTCTTCCCGGGCGCGCTTTTGCAGATATTCCAACAAATTCGTCGCGATATCGCAGCAGTAGACGACTCCCATTGGGCCGACCGCTCGAGCGAAGGGGCGGGAAAAATAGCCGGAGCCTCCGCCGATGTCGGCGATGCTGTCTCCCTCTTCCAATCCAATGGCTTGAATCACCTGATCCACTTTCTGCCACTGGGAGCGGGAATCGTTTTCGAAGCTTTGCGGGTTGAATCGATGCTGCTGTCGGCTTTCTTCTTGTGCATAGGCCGCCAGAGTCATGGCCGCCCATAGAACGAGGACGATGTACTGCGCGCTCAGGAATCGTTTATAAAGAGTCGTCATGGCTTCCCCTCATTTTTTGTTTGATCGGCGTAATGGATCGATTTTTCTTTTAAAATATCATGCTTCCTTGCTGTTTGTATATGTTTCTGAATGAGATAAGACTGTTGGGTCTGCTTGCCGGTCGGCCTTGGAGCGCCGTTGGAAATTCAGGGCGCATCCCATCGTTTGGATCGTTGCAATCTACCAACTGTTGAATGCGGCCATAGGCGTCGAAGACGATGGAGCGGAGGCATAAAAACATATTGACATAAGGGAACAAACGTGGGTACAATTTCAGTATGAAAAATAGAGATGGTAAAATGACCATGAACGTTCGAAAAGATGATACTTTAAAAATCCGCATAGATGCGATTACTTTGGAGATGATGGAGAAGGCCAGGGCGTATTTGAAACTGGATAAGAGCAAATTCATTCGTCATAGCATCCGCCAGATGTCGCAAACCGTCATTGCGGAACAGGAACAAACCCGTTTCAGCGAAGAAGACTGGCGTACTTTTTTTGAAATGATTGAAAATCCACCCGAACCCACCGGCCGGATGAAGAAAGCCGCCCGAAAATATCGCGAGATCACCCGTGGCTCTGAAATTTGAAATTCTCAATCCCCAAAAACATAATCGAGACGATTTCGATTGCGGCGTGGATGCATTGAATCGCTATCTGAAAAAATTTGCGAACCAGGATCAGAAGCGCAGCCTGACCAAAGTGTATGTTCTTGCGAAAGAAGAGACCATTATTGGTTTTTATTCAATCAGCGCTCATTCTGTTCTTCGCGATCATCTCCCGGAAAACCAAAAAATCGGCCCCTATGAGGCGCTCCCGTTTCTTCTGTTAGGCAGGCTGGCCGTAGACAAAAGGTTTCAAGGTCGTGGCTATGGAGATGTTTTGATCTATCATGCCTTTGAAAAAACGCTTCATGCGGCGGAAACCGTCGGAATTATGGGCATGGTTGTCGATGCTAAAAATGAAAAAGCGGCCGCCTTTTATGAGGGATTTGGCTTTAAACGATTGGCGGGAGCAAAGAACCGGCTGGCGCTGCCCATGGCAGCCATCAAGAAGGCTGTTCATAAGTGATCGATAACGACAAGCGCCGATATCGGGCTTGATAATAATAAAAAAACTGACATTTCCACTGCGGTAAAACATTTCAACGCTATTATTTGACATTGTATCAATATTTTGGTGCACTAATCATATGACAAATCTACACCATGAAATAATCGCCTGAGCGGCGGCGCCCTCCCAAACGCCTTTTCTGTAGCTTATTCTTGAATCGTGATTCATTTTTTTAGGGGAATCCATCCAGGCGGGAAAGGTTGACGATAATGAAGAATAAACGGATTTTCACATCGATATTAGCGGTTGGAGTTTTGGCGTCTATGATGGGTTTATACAGCCAATCAAACGAAAGTCAAAGCGCAGCCGCGGGTGACAAGGAAGTAGAATCTACAAAGAAAATGACTTCGTTCACGTTTCAGCCGATAGGCGTCATTCACTCTCCGTATTCAGCGATTTCAAGACCGCCTCGCCAGGGGCGCCTGGCGCCGGATGTTTCCGCTCAAATTGAAATTTTTGAAGAATTCAGCGAAGGATTGGAAGGCATCGAGGATTTTGAATGCATCTATGTGTTGTTCGTCTTCGATCGAAGCCATGGGTGGAGCGCCAATGTAACGCCTCCCGGAGCGCCGAAATCGCGGGGCGTCTTCGCCACTCGTTCGCCCCGGCGGCCGTGTCCCATCGGGCTGACGCCGGTCCGGCTGGAAAAGCGAGAAGGGCGTTTTTTGCATATCAAAGGAATCGACGCCTTCGATCAAACGCCCGTTCTCGATATCAAACCTTATATCGGCAGCATCGACGCTTTCCCCGATGCAGGCCGTAAAGCCGAAAAAGATTTAGGACTCAAGTAAGCAGTCCGTTTTTGTTTGCGTTCCGTCAGAGGGCCAGCCTGCGCTTGCATTCCTCAAGGATGTCCCGGGTTCGGCTGGCGCCCACGCGGGTTACGCCGAGGCTTCGCACTTCCAGCAGCTTGTCGAAATCGCGCACGCCGCCGGCCGCTTTCACCTGAACATGTGCGGGCGAGTGCTTTCGCATCAGGATCAGATCGTCGATCGTTGCGCCGCCCTGCCCGTAGCCGGTGGATGTCTTAACCCAGTCGACGCCGATTTCTCCGCATAGTTCGCAAAGGCGTATCTTTTGCTCGTCGTTCAGATAACAATTTTCGAAGATGACTTTGATTTTTTGCCCTGCTTCGTGCGTCATCCGGGTGATCTCCCGGATTTCCTGCCGGACATAATCCCAATCGCCGCTGAGGGCTTGGCTGATGTTGATCACCAT
>JAFGTC010000156.1 GCA_016934335.1 Candidatus Omnitrophota bacterium
GACGGCGTTGACGCAATCCTCGACGACTGAATCGAGCGTGCGCGCCAATTGCGCCTGGCTGACATCGTGTTGATACTGACCGACGCCGATGGATTTGGGATCGATTTTCACCAGTTCGGCGAGCGGATCCTGCAGACGCCGGGCGATGGACACCGCGCCTCGCAGGGAAACGTCCAACTCGGGAAATTCCATGGCCCCCAGTTCGGAGGCGGAATAGACGGACGCGCCCGCTTCGGAAACCACTAATTTCTGCAAAGATAATTCCGGCTGCAATCGAATTAAATCCAAGGCCAGCCGATCCGTTTCGCGAGAAGCCGTTCCGTTGCCGATGCTGACCAGTTCGACATGATGTTTACGGCATAAATCCGCCAGGACGCCGATGGATTCGCGCCACTGATTTTTAGGCGGGTGAGGATAAATGGTCGCTGTATCTACGAGTTTGCCCGTGCCGTCGACGACGGCGACTTTGACGCCCGTTCGCAGGCCGGGATCCAACCCGAGCGTCGGGCGCGGCCCCGCCGGAGCGGCCAGGAGAAGATCGCGCAGATTTTCCGCAAACACCCGAATGGCTTCCTCTTCGGCCGCCTTCCATAAGCGCATGCGAAGATCGACGTCCAGATGAGTGAAGATTTTCACTTTCCACGCCCATCGCACCGTTTCGATCAACCAGGCGTCGGCAGGACGCCCCTTGTCGGCGATTTTGAAATGCCGGGCGGTCATCATTTCGTAAAGATTGGCGTCGGTTTTCTTGGCGGCATCTTCATCCGGTTCGGTCGTTAAAGTCAATCGCAGAACCCCTTCATTGGCGCCGCGAAATAAGGCCAGAGCTCGATGGGAGGGGATTTTTCGCATTTCTTCCTGGTAGGAAAAATAGTCGGAAAATTTGGCGCCTTCCTGCTCTTTTCCCTCGTTGACCTGCGCTTTGAGAAATACATTCAGCCATAAGGTTTCGCGCAGGCGCCCGAGAAGTTCAGCGTCTTCGGAAAATTCCTCCATCAGGATCTGACGAGCGCCGTCCAACGCATCGGAGGGGCCGTTGATATTTTTATCGGGATTGAGATAGACGGCAGCCGCTTCTTCCGGGATTAAATTAGAGTTGGCGAGAAGATCATGGGCCAGCGGCGCCAAGCCCGCTTCGCGGGCGATCTGAGCTTTGGTGCGGCGTTTGGGCTTATAGGGCAGGTAAATGTCTTCCAAGCGGGTTTTGGCATCGACGGCTTGAATGGCGGCCTCGAGTTCCGGCGTCAATTTGTCTTGTTCGGCGATGCTTTTAAGGATCACCTGCTTGCGCTCTTCCAATTCCCGCAGATAGCGCAGGCGCTCTTCTAAAAGCCTCAGTTGATTATCGTCCAAGCCTCCCGTGACTTCCTTGCGATACCGGGCGATAAAGGGGACGGTGGCGCCTTCATCCAAAAGTGCGACTGTGGCGACGATTTGATGCTCCTCAACCGACAATTCATCAGCAATAATCTGAGAGATATTATTCATTCAATCCATTTTCCTTTTGGATGGAGATTCAAAACGGAAACCATCCAGTTCTGTCAATTATGATTCATTAATGATCAGGTGAAATAGAAACAGCCGTCATCGTCACGCTGCAAGGAATTCTTGCGGGAGAAAATCCATATTGGGGCGTCGATCCTATTGCCGCTTCGTACAAATTATTGTAGCTTGGCCTGATTCTATTCAAGCGGCAGCGAATAAGTTTCTTAAAATATTTTCAATCAACCCAATGCGGACGCGATTATGAAGAGTGAAAACTCGAAAAACCTATCGATTGTCTATTCAACGGAGCACGGCCGAATATGTCCGAACTGCCAAAAGTCGGTCAAGCGATGCATTTGCGGACAAAAACAGACGGCGCGTAAAAACGACGGCGTCGTTCGAATCGGTCGAGAAACAAAAGGCCGCAAGGGCAAAGGCGTGACGGTGATCACCGGCCTTCCTTTGACGATGGACCAATTGCGGGAAACGGCCAAGCAATTGAAACAAAAATGCGGCTCGGGGGGAACGGTGAAAGAGGGCGTTATTGAAATTCAGGGGGATCACCGGGATGCGGTCATGGAAGAATTGACGAAGCAGGGATATACCGTCAAACGATCGGGAGGCTGAAGCCAATTGGAGCGCCAAGGACGCACGAGCGTACGCCCTTGGCCATGACAAATACGTGAATATTTGTACTAAAACGCTTATTCCAGTCCGGCGGTTTTCAGCATTGTTTCAATGTTTTCTTCGTTTTGGTCGATGGGGGCGATTCGATAGAGTTTCCATCGCTCGCGATGCGCGGCGGCGTCGCCCGGCTTGAGAGTAGTCAGAGGTCCAAGCGATTCGACTTCCATCATGCCGCTGCTGGTGAAGACTTCGACGGAGCATCCCATGTCGGGATAGATTTGATCCTGGAAATAATCCAATTTTTTGACGAATAATTGATCCTTGAGAGCGTAAGCCGTCCAGCCCTGCGTTGTGGAGAATCCGATTTTGAGAGGCGCGCGAATCGAAGGATCCTGGCGAATGGAGATATATTTTTTCATGAAGAGCAAACGCGGGTCGGCCATGTTCGTATAACTCCAGGTGATGATGCTGCGCTCAGGCAGCCAATGACCGGGGCCGTGCGGAGCATAGGGGGGATTGGGAACAATGCCGATTCCCTCCTTATCCATGACCGTCAAAGCCCATGGGGCCATCTGATAGGTTTGCAGTCCGCAGTTGGCGACGCGATGCCAGATAGTCGCTTCGCCGCTTTCATCCATGCGGATTTCCATTTGTTTGCGGAAGCGCAATTGTTTGCGAAACTCGGGATCAACGGCTTTCTGTTGAATTTCGGAGAAACTTAATGAAGCGCGCAGATCGGCGTCGAGCACCTCGACGGGCGCGGTTAAAGTCAGGGCGCCGCCGCCGATTTGCACGTCGCATTCGAAGTTGTCGGGGTAATAGGTAACGTCGGCGGTTTCGGGAGCAACCCACAATCGATGACCGCCGTAGCCCTTCCATGAGTCGCCGCCGGTTTGGCCGGTTGAGTTCGAAGAGACGGATAACAGATTGGGGCGATCGGTGAAGCCGAATTTCAGGATGCGCGGGCCGACGTCGGCGACGGCGATCAATTCGACCTCGCCGTTGCTGACGCGGTAGCAATTATCCCATCCTTCGAACGATGTTTTTTGGATGGTCACGGGGCCGGCCAGACAAGGAGAAGCCAAAACGGCGCCGATTAGGATCGGCAGGAAATGCTTTGGTAAGAATGTATTTTTCATCAGGAACCTCCATTTTGATGTTGATGGCATGCCGGTATTTTCGCATAAATCCGGACCGGTTTCGACTCCCGCCGTCCTGCTAAAAAGCCGGCCTGTCAAAATATTTCATCAAAAAAAGAAAGCAATTTGGGATATTACAAAATTTGTTTTAAGTCCAGATCCTGGAATAGGGAGTCCAGATCATCCCATCGTTGATAGGCGTTCTTCAATTCGTCTTCAATTTGGGCCAGCCGGTCTTGCGCTTCCACAATTCGATCCGGATTCTGCTTGAAGAAATCGGGCGCCATCATTTTTTCATGCAGGTTGCGCTGTTCATTTTCAAGGTCTTCAATTTTATCGGGAAGGTTTTGCAATTCTTCGTGTTTTTGCTGCAATTGGCGCTTTTCGTTGTAACTCAGGCGTTTGGGTTGATCGGCGCCGGCGACGGACTGCCTCCGCTTACGGATTCTTTCTTCCTTGATTTCCCTGGCATCCTCCTTGCGCTGGCGAAGCCAGTCGTCATAGCCGCCGACATATTCATTGACCCGGCCGTCGCCCTCCATGGCCAGAGTGCTGGTCGCGACATTGTTGAGAAACGCACGGTCGTGGCTGACTAATAAGATGGTTCCGGAATATTCGACCAACAAGTTTTCTAGCAATTCGAGGGTTTCCGCATCCAGATCGTTGGTCGGTTCATCGAAGACAAGGACATTGGCGGGCTGGGTGAAGAGTTTGGCCATCAAGACGCGGCTGCGCTCTCCGCCCGATAAAATTTTTATGGGAGAGCGAGCCCGCTCCGGCGAAAAGAGGAAGTCTTTCAGGTAGCCGACGATATGGCGGGATTGTCCATTGACGGCGACATGATCGGAGCCGCCGCCTACATTCTGGATGATCGATTCGTCTTCGTTCAGTTGTTCGCGCAGTTGATCGAAATAAGCGATTTCGAGTTTGGTTCCATGTTTGACGCGTCCGGAGTTCGGTTCGAGTTCGTTGAGCAGAATTTTGAGCAGAGTGGTTTTGCCGACGCCGTTGGGGCCGATGACGCCCACTTTATCGCCGCGCATGATCGTAACGGAAAAATCCTTGACAATCTCATTTCGGTCGAATGAGAAGCAAAGATTCTGTGCGTCGATGACCAGGTCGCCCGATCTTTCGGCCTGCTGGACAAGCAGGCGAACGCGGCCCGGATCGCTGCGGCGTTTTCTCTGCTCTTCGCGCCGCTTGAGAAGAGCGCGCACGCGGCCTTCGTTGCGGGTGCGCCGGGCCTTGGGGCTTCTCCGCAGCCATTCCTCCTCCTGCGCGAGTTTTTTGTCGAACTTCATTCGCTGGCTTTCTTCGATTTCCAGGGCTTCCTCTTTGCGCTGGAGGTAGGTCTGGTAATCGCAATTCCAACTCAACAAAGCGCCGCGGTCGATTTCTATGATGCGATCGGCGATTTTTTGCAGGAACAAACGGTCGTGGGTTACGAATAAAAGGGTTCCGGCAAAGCGCAGCAAAAATTTTTCCAGCCACTCGATCGATTCGATGTCCAAGTGGTTGGTGGGTTCGTCCAAGAGGAGGACATGGGGCTTGCAGACCAATCCCTTGGCCAGCAGGACTCTGCGCTTCCAACCGGCGGAGAGCGTGGAGGCGTCGCCGTCCGGATCCAGTTTAAATTGGGAAATGACCTGCTCCGCCTGCTGGCGGCGGCGCCACTCTTCCTCCATGATCGCCGGATCGGGTTTTGAATGGATTTCCTGGAAGCCGCTGTAGACCAGATCGAATACCCGCCCCTGGAGGTTTGGGGGGGCTTCCTGGGGGAGATAAGCGATGCGAAGATCCGGCTTCCGCGATATGGCGCCTTGATTGGGCGTCATGCCGCCGGCCAAAAGTTTCATCAAGGTCGTTTTTCCCGCGCCGTTGCGGCCTAAAAGCCCCACTCGCTCGCCCTCCTCTAACTGGAGAGAAATGTTATCCAATAAAGGGGGATCAGTAAAACTGACGCTCAAATCGTTTACAGAGATTAATGCCATAATTGCTTGGAGATATTTCGTTATGAATTCGGATTGCGTTATGAATTCGGATTGCGTTATGAATTCGGATTGCGTTATGAATTCGGATTGATAGTCAAGAATAAGCGGAAGAGAGACAATCCTCCCTGCGAGGAGAAGTCGCCGGCGCTCCCGCTTTTTTCCTTACGAAGCCGGCGGCGGAGATTCAAGAATTGGTTCGAGCAGACGGCGCCTCCTGCATTCGCTGTAATCCAGACATTGAATGCAGACGCCTTTTTTGCAGCCCATCTTCGGATTCGGCCGGGATGAAATTACGACGGAATTTTTCCGCTTTTTGGTCGATTTCATTGACAGAGATTCGGATTAGGATTACGCATAGACTCGATAATCCAATTCCTGGAAAATGGAGTCTTTCCATTCCAGTTCTTTCAGATAGTTTTCATCGATTTGCGCGCTTTTGATCTGTTCGTATAAGTTATGGAAGCGATGCACATGCTCGCGCGTGCGCCGGCGGGCGTAAGGCACGGCGGTGGCGGTGGTCATGATGAACGCCCAGTCGCTGCTTTGAGCGAGAAGAAGTTCGCGAGCCGCCTGATTCAAGGCGCGGCGTTGAATTCCATCGGCGGAAGGATGGGCGCCGGCCAGTTCGATCATGCGCTCTTCGCATTGATGGAGGTGGCGGTAGATCCAATCGTTGCTGCCGTTGAGCCAGACTTCGTAAAATCCCTTGTCGCCCCAGGACGAAGGCGCCGGCTGCACGGTCTGCAAAACGGGATGCGTGTTCAAATATTCGCTGGGCGTGATGGATTGAATCTCGCTTTGATCATAGGCCATTTTCCGGAAGAGATACTCGATGAACATGGGGCCTTCAAACCACCAATGTCCGTAAAGTTCGGCGTCATAGGGCGCAACGATCAAGGGCGGGCGATCCATGAATTCGCGCAGATACTGGACCTGGTGCTGCCGGTTGAACATGAAATTGCCGGCGTGGTCGGCGGCTCGCTGTCGAGCGATCGCAGGCCGATACGGCTGTTTCTCGGATAGATCGACATCGCCGGTGATGCGGTAGTATTTAAAGCCGATATTGCGGCGAACGCCGTCGCCGTGCAGATAAGGCCGGATGTCTTCGTAGGGCGCGTCGTAACCCAGATCGCGATAGAATTCGCGGTATTCGACGTCGCCGGGATATCCCGCATCGCGGCTCCAAACCTGTTTGGAGGATTCCATATCGCGCGCGAAAGCGGCCGTGTTGGACGGGCAGAGAACCGGAGCGAAGACGCCGTACTTGGGGCGCGGCGTACCGAAGAGAATGCCGTGCGAATCGACAAAGAAATAGTTGATCCCCGCTTCTTCGAGGAGTTCGTCGACGCCGTGATCGTAGGCGCATTCGGCCAGCCAGACGCCTCGCGGAGCGCGGCCGAAGTGCTTTTCGTAGTTGGTTTTGGCGATTTGAATCTGGGCGCGGCGCGCATTGGGGGTGATCATCAAGGGCAGGAAGCCATGGGTGGCGCAGCAGGTGATGATTTCCAGGACGCCGGCGTCCTGCAGTTTTCTGAAGCCGTTTACCAGATTGCGGTTATGTTCATCGCGGAAGATGCGCAGGGTATTGCGGATGATGTCGCGGTTCTGAAGCGCCGCCTCATGAAATTCAGAAGCCGATTTTTTCGACGTGCGATGCACCTCTTTTTCAGCCAATTCCGCATGTTTGTTAAGCCGCCGTTCATAGCGGCTTTGCAGGAGAGGATCGGCCAGCATTTCCGCCAGCGGGGGAGTCACAGACATGGTGATGCGAAATTTGACGCCTTCATTGAGCAGCCGTTCATATAGGTCCAACAAGGGAATATAGGTTTCGCTCATGGCTTCGAAGAGCCAGTCCTCCTCCAAAAATTCGTCATGTTCGGGATGGCGGATATAAGGCAGGTGAGCATGCAAAACCAGCGATAAATATCCAATCGGATCACTCATGGAACGACTCCTTGATTTTCCTAATCCATTCGGCGGCGAACCTTGCTTCATGGCCGCCGATAAAAAAACGTAGTCCGCAGCCCCCTCCTAAGCAGATGGGAGGCAAGAATTACAATACTCTGTTAGAAAATAGCCTGATATCATACAATATCCAGTTTAGCGCGCCAAGAAACCATGGATTTTTTCCACCGTCAACCTTTGACAACCACCAAAGGACGCAGGCGGAAGGCGACGTCCACCATATCGCGCTGCAGGCGCATTACGTCTTCGATATTTTTATAGGCGGCGGGCGCCTCATCGATAATCGAGTTCATTTTCGGCGTCACAACGATGACATCTTTCAATTGTTTTTGAAAATCAGCGGCTGAAATCGATTTTTTCGCCTGTTTCCGGCCCAGAAGCCGCCCCGCGCCATGGGAGCAGGATTGATACGAATCCAAAAATCCTTTACCGCACCCGATATAACTGGCCGTCCCCATGGAGCCGGGGATCGTGACCAGCTGCCCCTCCGCCGCGCGAACGGCTCCTTTGCGATGTACCAAAACCATCTCGCCGAAATGCTCCTCCCAGGCGGCGTAGTTATGATGGGTGCGCACCTGGAGAGTTTCCTTGACCGGTTTTCCGAACACATCGCGCATGACATCGAAAACATCGTCGAGCATGCGAAGACGATTTTCCATGGCGAAATCCATGGCCCACTGCATTTCGGCCAAATATCGGCCGGCCTCCGGCAGTTCCAGGGGCAAAAACGCATAGTCTCTGGGCAGCCCTAATCCCTGATCGGCGCAATAATGTTTGGCGATGTTGTGGTAATGATTGGCGATCTGCAGACCGATATTGCGCGATCCGGAATGAAGCATCACCCACAGCCAGCCGTCGTCATCGGTCTGGAATTCGATAAAATGATTTCCTCCGCCCAACGTGCCCAGTTGATAGCGCGCTTCATCGGCTCGCTCCGCCGCAATGGGCAGGCGTTCCTTGAGTTGGCGTTTGGATTTGCCTTTGGCCTGGATCCGATCGAGGGTTTCGCCCTCTTGGGGCTGCTTGCGCCATTCAAAACCGACGGGGATGCGATATAGGACTTCGCGGGCGGCCTTTTCCAAATCGCCCCGCACTTCCTGAAGTAGGATCGAGGTGCGGGCGGCGACCATGCCGCAGCCGATATCCACGCCCACGGCATTGGGCATCACCGCCCCCTTCAAGGCCATAACGCCGCCGACGGGCATGGCGTAACCCTGATGCGAATCGGGCATCAGAGCCAGATGATGAAAGGCATGCGGCAGTTGCGCGCAAAGTTCCGCTTGTTCGCGGGCGCCCTGCTCCAAATTCTCGACATAGAGATGAATGGGGATCCCATTCGGCGGCTTCAATTCCTGCATTGTTATTCGGTCAATCCACCTTCATGACATATTTTGATACACGCGGAAGCAGACGGCGCGTCATCGCATCCATCGCCTGAAGTGTAGCGCGATAGACGATCAAGCCAAGACAAGATGAGAGCGAAAATGACTTTTCACCCGGCGGAGTGATCTTTCGAAGGATACATATTCCATCATGAAGGGAAATCCGGAATCGAAAAGGGCCGGAATCCATTTACATCGACAACTCATCCGGAACGCCGGCCGCATCCATTCTTCGGACGCGAAAGTAGGTGAAGACGCCGTCAGGGTCGGGAAATTCGGTCAGGTATAAATCGAGATTATGACCGCCGCCGGTAGAGAATCCCATCGATTTCCAGCCTTTGATCCGGCACGCCAAGCCGTCCGGCCGCACCGCATCGTCCGGAAACGGACCTTCGATGGTTTCCGGATCGATATAAATCTGGCGTAAATCCACGCCGGAGATTTCCTGATTTTTCTCGGGATTGAGGCAGAAGAGCTGCGGCCCGCGCATAACGGCGACCCGGCCGGCCTGCGCCTTGCGGCCTTTGATCAACCGCCATGGCATGGGCATGCGCAATTGAACCACATCGCCTTTTTTCCATTCGCGAGAGACGGGATAGAAGGATCCGCCGCCGGCGCGCCGGGAAAGAATTTCTCCATTGACCGATAGTTCCGCTTCTTCGCACCAGCGGGGAATGCGCAGATAGAGCGGAAATGCAACAGGTTTGGAAGGATCGATCCGGATTTGCACATCGCCCGAATTGGGATAATCCGTTTCCTGTTCGATGCGCAGAGACGCGTCGTCGATCCACTCCAGTGATGCTTCCGAGGGGGTGTATAGATTGACCGCCAGCCCGCCTTTCATCCGGTAGTAAATCATGCCGGGCAGTTCGGCGACGATGCGCCGGTAATTGCAGGGGCAGCAGTATGTATCTCCATCAAAATAGACGCGCGGGCCTTCGAAGGGAACATAATAGCGCAATTTGCGGCCGCCGGGCGATTGGGCGGCGAACAGGCCGTTGAAGATCGAACGCTCCATAATATCGCCGTACAGAGGATCCTCCTGCATGCGCATCAGTTCGTCGAGCAGTCGAATCAAATACGCGGTCGCACACGTCTCGCCCAGACCTTCGGTCCCGTCCTGGCTGTCATGCCAGCATTCATGCTGACTGCAGACGCCGTTGACGAGCAGGCCGTCGCCGTGGGTTAGAAAATCGATGACGCTTCGGGATTTTTCAAGCAGGCGGGGATCATGATCGATCTGATGCAGTCGCAGTTGAGCGAGACACCGGTGCATATAGGCGTAGGCGTGCCCTTCGATGGGAGAAAACCGGCCCAAGACGATGTGCGAATCCCATTGGGGCAGTTTTCGAAAATTCCTGCAGAAATCGAGGTATTTCGAGTCGCCGGTCGCCTGATGGAGCATCAGCAAGGCTTCTTCGAGGCCGGTTACGGCCATAAATACGGTGATGGGGCAGTCATCCATGCCGGCGGGATTTTCCCGCCAGCGCGTCATGATGTAATCCATGAGACGGACGGCGGAATCGAGCGACGATTGGTTTTGGAAGAATTCGTAATCAGAAGTCAGCCCGTTGACAATGTAGGCCATTTCGTGAATGTCCCATAAGGCCCACATGCGCTTTTCGGGTATCATCATGCCGATGTAGCCGTCGTCTTCCTGCGTTTTGATTATTTCTTCGATAACATGGCTCTTTAAGGCCCGAAGCGGCTCGCTCGCACTCAACGAGGAGAAGCGAACCAGACTGTCGATCAATTTGCCCAATCCGATGTAGCCGCCGGTTCGGCCGCGCTGCTGAAAGGGGAGAAGAAAGTCCTTGTCGGCGTCGAGTTTCAGAAGGTTGTTGTTGATGGTGATATCGATGCGGCGGCCGATCTCGCCGCCGGCTTTCACTTGGGAAATGCCGATTTTGGGCGAAATATCCGCATGCGTTTCTTCCGTGAAGGAAAACGGCGCATTAAAAAGTACAACGCCAATCATAAGGCTCACAAAGATGACCACGGGTATGAACGATTTCATTATATAGACTCCATGACGGCAATGCGTTTCAGTAACTATCGTCGCTGCGCAAACGATAGACTCTCCATTACACCTTAAAGAATATTTTGTGTTTATAGAAGAAATAGAGAACATACCATTGAGCGGCGAGCACCAAAAGAGCCTGCAGCACTTCGCCATAGGCGCCGAGGGCGCCAAGCGGCGTTTGAGTGAAGACCCAGATGGAATTGTTGATCCAGCCGCGCAGCAGTTGGAAGATGACATAGGCGGTGATCGAATTCATTCCCACCACAACAAAAACGAACGTCCATTTTTTATAATTCAAAATGTCGATCACATAATAGAACAGAAGCAGAAAGAGGATCGCCCAACCGGTGGAGTACAAAGCGAACGAAGTGGAAAGGATCCGCTTGATGATGGGGATTTCGAAACTCAGCAGCCATCCGGCGGCGATCAGAGCGATGGCGGCATAGGCGAGTTTACTTATGATCTCTTTGGAGGAGCGTTCTTCGGCGAGGAAGCGGCCGCACATCGCGCCGGCGATGACGGTGAACGTGGAGGGGATGGCATTGAGAGACGCCCAGTATCCCGGATTCTGCTCCCCTTTCAGCCAGGTTTCGAAGTGCATTCCCATATTTTCGTAGCTTTGCGCCCAGGGGCCGTCGGGGCCGTTGTAAGGGTATAAAATCCAGACGACCATGTAGCCGAACAAGATCGCAAAAGCCGTTATTGCCTGCGTCCAGTAGCTTTTATGCAGAACCAGAAATGTCAACAAATAGCAAAAAGCGATTTGCGGCAGGACGTTGACCAGCGTAAAAGTGGGATGGCCGGTGTGAATCGATGTAAAAATGGCGGCGATAAGAACGAGATTGAAGCATCGCCGCAGGGCATGCGAGAAGATCTTGCCGTGCGATTCTCCCAGGGATGCGCGCTTTGCGTAAGCGAAGGGCATGGCGACGCCCACCATGAACATAAAGGCGGGTTGGATCAAATCCCAATAAACGCATCCGCTCCAAGCCACATGATCCGTCTGATGAGCCAAAAATCCAAGATAGGGATGCCCTTCGAAAGCGGAGAATCCAAATCCATGCGAGATCAGGGAAATCATGATCGCGCCTCGATAAGCGTCGAGCGAAATGAGACGTTTTGTCGATTTTTCCGTCAGAATTTCAGTCATTGAGTTCTCCCCATGATTTTCATAGCAGCCAGGAAAATTACCGTATCACAAAAGAAAGGATTTCGATAGTCGGAGTCAGCAGAGATCATCGAGTCAAAAACGATAAGCAATAACGTTAACCTTTTCTTTTTTGAGCGAACCTGCTAGTTTCGAGATAGAGATATTTTTGAATCATTATTGAATCAACGTTTAAAAGCGGGAGAGTTAAAAATGAAAGATTTAAATCGAAGAACTTTTGTTAAAGGGACGGCCGGCGCCATGGCGGCCGCGCAACTGATCGGGACGTCGAAATCGTGGGCCGGGGCGAACGACCGGATCAATGTGGTAGTCGTCGGTTTAAACGGCCGCGGCAAATCGCATATTGCCGGTCATCAGGAAGCGGAGAATGTCGAAGTGACGGCCCTGTGCGATGTGGATAAACATGTTCTGGAAGACCGGGCCGAGCAATTCGAGAATAAATACAATAAGAAAGTGAAAACTTACGTGGATATGCGCGACGCCTTCGCCGACAAAGACATCGACGCGGTCAGCATCGCCACGCCCAATCACTGGCACGCGCTGGCCACGATCTGGGCCTGCCAGGCGGGGAAGGACGTCTATGTCGAGAAGCCCGGCGCGCACAATATTTTTGAAGGGCGCAAGATGATCGAAGCGGCCTATAAATATCGCCGCATCGTGCAGCACGGCGTGCAGCTGCGCAGTTCGGCGGCTTTGCAGCAGGCGGTTCAGCTGCTGCGCGAGGGCGTGATCGGCGAACCGTATCTCGCGCGCGGGCTTTGCTTCCGAACCCGCGCCTCCATCGGCACAAAGCCGGCTCAATGGGCGCCGGAGCATTTGGATTACAATTTGTGGCTCGGACCCGCGCAATGGCGGCCTTATTCAGAAAACATCGTCCACTACAACTGGCATTGGCATTGGGATTTCGGCAACGGCGACGTGGGCAACCAGGGCGTTCACGAAACCGATATGTGCCTCTGGGGCTTGGGCGTGAACACGCTGCCCGATCAAGTCTGCGCCATGGGCGGCAAGTTTCTATGGAACGACGATAAAGAGACGCCGGAACTACTTTCCACGCTGTATAAATTTACGGGACTCAACAAAATGATTCAATTCGAAACGCGCCCCTGGAATACAAATACGGAAGACGGCGCCACCGTCGGCAATATTTTTTACGGGGAAGACGGCTACATGGTCATCAAGGGATACAGCCAATTCGAAACGTTCCTCGGATCGAAGCGCGAAGCCGGCCCCAGCGGCAATGAAGGAGGCAATCATTACGCGAACTTCCATAAAGCGGTGCGCAGCCGGAAGATGTCCGACCAGAACGGGCCGGTGGAGACCATTCACTCTTCCTCGGCGATCGCCCATTTAGGCAACATCGCTTTTCGAGTCGGCGACACGCTGGAATTCGATCCGACGACCGAGCGCTTCGTCAACAACGATTACGCCAATCATTTCCTCTCACGCAATTATCGAGGCGAGTTCGTTGTGCCGGAAATCGTGTAAGATCATCATTGACTATAAGAACGCAGACCGCCTTGGATGCATCCAAAGCGGTCTGCGCTTCATAAACTGTGTTGTGTACGAATGGTGGGCTACGCTTCGCTTTGAGCCCACCCTACCAATTTTTTATTTGTATAGATAAGACGTTGGCATCAAAGAAAAGCGAGAGAAGACAAGGGGATTTTCATCCCCTCGGGGCTTCCGAATCTTCTCCCGCTAAATAAATCATTCTTGTTTTGTATCGATGCATTGCATCATTCTACTTGCTCCCAAGACCAGCTTATCAGAGAGAATACACCTATATTTTTTTCGGAAATCTCTCTACTTTATGTCAGGGAATGCACTACAACAAAAATTTAAAATAGATATAAGGTACAGTTGCTCCTCCATTCAAATCACAAAGACAGTTCAAAAAGGAACGCAGCCCATGAAGCCGATCTATTATCTGCTCTTATTATCAAGTGCGTGGATAGTTGTCAGTGGAATCGCTCCCGCTCAGGAAGAAAGC
The DNA here is from genome assembly GCA_016934335.1 of Candidatus Omnitrophota bacterium. Classification (GTDB taxonomy): domain Bacteria; phylum Hinthialibacterota; class Hinthialibacteria; order Hinthialibacterales; family Hinthialibacteraceae; genus JAFGTC01. Next base: position 13,774 of record JAFGTC010000156.1, read on the forward strand.
CGGGGCTATCAAGACAGCGATTGTTACACAGTTTCCACGTATGAGTGCATTGGCGTCTATTATCAATCCAGCGACAAGGGAGAATGCGCTCTGCACTATCGTAAAAGCGGAGAGGAAGCCTGGCGCGAATCGCTTGGCCTGGTTTATGACGAGCGCGACGGCGAATATCGCGGCAGCCTCGTGGGTTTGCAGCCGGATGCGGTTTATGACATTCAACTTTCATGCGGAGGCGGCTCGCGGGAATTTCAGGCTCGCACGAAATGCGAGAATTTCCCCATCGGAAAAATCACTTATCTCGGAGACGGAATATCGGACGCCGCTTTGAAAATCACCGAGTCGGGGACGCCGGACGCTTACCATCTGATAGTTCCTGCAGAAAACGCCAAAGCCGTGATCGACGTGATGAACGCCGAAGATCATTGCGTCGTCATTGACGCCGATTATGTGATCGTCCGAGGTCTGGAATGCAAAAACGCCGCGCGTCACGCCATGTACATTGCGCGCAATCGACAAAATATTGTGATTGAAGACTGCCGCGTTACGTTCTGGGGCCGCATCGGCGGACCGATCTCTTTTGGAAACGAGGGATGCATCGACAGCGCGATCTACGCCGACCGGGGCGCAGGCCGGTTGACTATCCAGCGCAATTTACTGGAAGATCAGCGCGGCGCGTCTAACGATTGGGATACGGGGCATCCCAACGGCCCGCAAGGGATATCGTTAATCAACTCCAGCGGCGGCAACGTAATCCGTTACAATGAAATCCGATCGACAGAAGATCACGGATTCAACGACGGCATCGGCGGCGGCTCCAATTTCAGTTTCGAGGGAAGCCCCAATCGCGATTCGGACATCTACGGCAATATCATCACCCACGTCTGGGATGACGCGATCGAAAGCGAAGGGGCGAACATGAATGTGCGCATTTGGGGCAACTATATCGATAAAACTTACCAGCACATCGCCACCGCCTGCACTTCCAAAGGGCCTCTGTACATCTTTCGGAACATTTTCGGCGAGAGCCGGCGCACGCATAAAGATCCGACAGGCGGAAGCATGATCAAAACAGGGCAGCGAGACGAATTCGGCGGCGGTCGCAAATACGTCTTTCATAACACCGCGCTGCAGCCCAACGGCGCTTTTCACGTATTCAGCGGCCACATCAATCCAAACACGATCACTCGCAACAACATTTTCGACTGCCCGGGCCGATTGACCTCCTCCCGCCCCGTTGATCCGACGGGCGACTACGATTACGACCTCTTTACGGGCATGGATCGCGGATTGGCCAAAGAATCCCACGGGATCCGGGGCAATCCGTCTTTTGTACATTCCTACGGCCTGGAATTTTATCCCTCGGCGTCGACGACCCGGATTCAGTGGGGAAAGATTCCGGTTAAGCAGGGCGGCAGGATGAAAACCATCACCGATCCCGTCACAACCGTTCCCAATCCGGTTGTCGATGGAGGCGAGCGCATCCCCGGCTTCAACGATGAATTCGCCGGAGATGCGCCCGATTTAGGCGCGTTTGAACTGGGCGCTCCTCCGATCCGCTTCGGGCGGAGAGCCGCCCAAACGATCTGGGCGCCGTGGGAACTAAAATAATCCCGACATATTTCTTGGATGAATCCGCATGGGCGCGGGGCGAGGAGATTTCCTCACCCCAGCGTCCATGGTTTGCGATATTCGTAATGCAAGAGTTCGTTGGCCTCATCGTTTCCGACGGCCTTCTCGTTTTCAGCATCCCACTCGATGCGGCTTTTGGTCGCCAAGGCGATATTGGCCAGGTGAGCGAAGGTGGTAGAGCGGTGGCCGGTTTCGATGTCGCAGTTGCATGCTTTGCGCGATTTGACGCAGTCCAGAAAATTGCGGACGTGCTGGTCGGTCAAATCGTCGTCCATGCGTTTCTGCTCGATGCGCTTCAGCGGCGATTCCACGGTTTGAAACTGCCCGTTATCCGAGGGGATGACGACGTATCCGCTCCCCTCCGAGCCGGTGTATAGGTTTCCTAAAGTTCCCCGGAATTCCAGCTCGCCGAATTCGATGGCCCGCCCGCCGCAGGCTTCGTATTGGCCGAATACCAGGAGCATGCCGGAGGGCAGTTCGAAGGTCGCTTCCATGGTGTCGGGAATGGTGCGGTCGTCGTCGAGAGCATAGCGGCCGCCGTGTGCGGAGATGGAGGCCGGCGCTTCTTGGCCCACCACCCAGCGGATCGAATCGAAGTAGTGGACGCCCCAGTTTCCCACCTGTGAGGAGTAGGCCTGCCACCAGCGAAATTTGTAAGGATGGATATTCGTCCGGAAGTCGCGCTCGGCTCTGGGGCCCAGCCATAAATCCCAATCAAGGCCGGGGACGGGTTGGGCCGGTTTGTTTTTCCCGATTCCATCAGGGAACATGTTGCTGATGCGGTAGGCGCGGGCGACGGTGACTTTGCCGATGGTTCCTTGGCGCACCAATTGGGCGGCATGGCGGTACATTTTGGAGGATCGCCGGTGCAAGCCGACCTGGTTGATGCGTCCCGTGCGCTTGGCGGCGTCGGCCATTCTGCGGCCTTCGTGCACAGTTACAGATAGAGGCTTTTCGACATAGACGTCCTTGCCCGCCTCGAAAGCCATGATGGTTTGAATGGCGTGCCAATGGTCGGGGGTGGCGATGCAGACGGCGTCGACGTCCTTGTGCTCGAGCACTTTTCGAAAATCCTTATAGCGGGCGACGTTTGAATCGATATCCTCCCCCATGCGTGGAATGCGTCCGCCGAGATCGTCGCGCAGAGTTTCGGCGACCTGGCTGTAATCCCGCTGCAGATAGGGTTCGTAGACATCGCAGAGCGCGGCGATGCGCATATCCTTATTTTTCATGAAGCTATGCAGCAATTGAGTTCCCCGGTTGCCGATGCCGATAAATCCCATATGGATGAGATTGTTGGGGTTGGCCGCCGCCAAAACCGCCGGCGCTTTGGCGTTTTGAAGCGCTAACGTTAATCCCGCCGCCGTCGTACTTCGTAAAAAATCCCTTCGAATTGTTTTGTTATCATTCTTAACCATGACGATTCTCCTCAAGAACATTCTGGCATTATTTTCTGCACTTTATCAATTAATCAGGAATGCGATTCTAAGTAAACCGATTGCCATTCAATCCCATTACGGATAGCGCCCTTTGTTCGTCCAGACGATCCAGCCCACCGATGTAATTCCATTGCTGGCTTCAAAGATGCGGTCGGCGGGCGATTCCGAACCGCCGTAAGCGCTGTTATTGGCGGCGAGGAGATAATCCGGCCATGGGGCGCCTTGAGTGTTCGCCGGACCGGGCGAGAACATATACCATGTAAAGCCGACATCAAAAGCAAACTGGTAGTTCCCCGATCGCCAATCAGGATTCTGCATGCAATTATAAGTGAACTGCGTACGATCCGTGTCGGATTCTCTCGCGCCTCCGGGCGCTTCCATGAAGGGATCCCTGGGAATCGAGCTCATGTAAGAAATTGGAGTGGTCAACCGGTCCAGCGCCCGGCGCAGGCCGTGCTGCCACAGCCCCAATGACATCCCTTCCAAAGAGCCGATGGGCGCCCGCCCCTCGTCGAAACTGTACATCTCAATCGCGGTGTTTATATTTTTCATATCGGCCAATACACGCGAATATTTGGCCCGGATCTGCGCGTTCAAAAAGTTGGGGACGGCGATGGCCGCGAGGATGCCGATGATGGCGACTACAATGAGCAATTCAATCAAAGTAAATCCGCTTCGGACATTCTTTGGATTCATCTTAATCATCTCTCTCCCCTTTTCACGAAATCGGATGTGGAGAATCGCGTCGCTCGTTCCTATAAAATACTAAATTTTCCGGTTCCTGAATAGTCGCAAAATATATTTCCTGCGAGTACAGCGTTGATACCCCGATTTGTACATCCACACTGTTCCACGCTCCGGTCGATATGGTATCATCAAGCATCTTGATGCACATTGAGGTGAATTATGAAAACCATTCTGCATGGCGCCATTCTTGTGATTTCATTAACGCTCTTATCCTTTCCAACTTTCGCCGCAGCTGATCAAGCCGACGTAATATTTACCCGGGGAAAAATCTTGACGGTCGATGCGGCATTCAGCATTCACTCCTGCATGGCCGTCAAAGACGGGCGAATTCTGGATGTCGGAAACGGAGAGAGTATGGAGAAATATCGGGGGGAATCGACGCAAATAGTCGATTTGCAGGGCAAGACCGTCATGCCGGGGATCATCGATTCGCACGGCCATCCCGCATCGGCCTGTATGACGGAGTACAACCATCCGATCCCCACTATGGAAACCATCCAGGATGTTTTGGATTATATCAAATCCCGGGTGGAAGAACTGGAAGACGGCGAATGGATTTGGGTCAGCCAAGTCTTTTTGACTCGCCTGCGCGAAGAGCGATATCCGACTCGGGAGGAACTGGACGCGGCGGCGCCGGATAATCCCACTGTATTTCGTACGGGTCCGGACGCATCGGTTAATTCGCTGGCTTTGGAACTGAGCGGAATCGATAAAAATTGGAAAGTGGGTGACGGCGGCCCCGGGTATGCGGAAAAAGTTCCCGACACCGGCGAGTTGAACGGCATCCTTCGCAGCTGCACGCGATATTTAAAATACCAATCGCCCAACCGGAAGCCTTCTCAAGAAGAACACGCGAAACGGTTAAAGGAACTGTTTCGCGATTATAACCGCGTCGGCATTACGGGCGTCGGCGAGCGCGACGCCGAGCCGGATGAGATCGCTCTCTACGAATTATTGCATGACAGAGGCGAATTGACGGTTCGCGCGCATCTCTCTCAACATGTAGACACCATCCAATCCGTAGAGAAGATTCGGGAGGCGATCCGAGACATCTCACAATCGCCGTTATACAAAGGCGACGACATGCTGCGGCTCGGCTGCGCCAAGGTCTACATGGACGGGGGGATGTTGACGGGAAGCGCCTATATGCGCGAGCCCTGGGGGGTAAGCCGATTCTATAACATCACCGATCCCGAGTACCGCGGACTGCGCTTCATCCCCGAAGAGAAGCTCATCGCGATACTCGAAGCCTGCATGGAAAACGACGTCCAATTCAACGCGCACAGCGTCGGCGACGGGGCGGTGCACGGAATCATCGACGGATGCGCGGCGCTCCGGGATCGATTCAATATTCGCGAGAAGCGGCCGGTGATCTGCCACTCGAATTTCATGAGCGAAGAAGCGGTCCATCAAGCCGCGGAAATGGGGATCTGCATGGACATTCAACCCGCCTGGCTCTACCTTGACGGCCGCACGCTCACCAACCACTTCGGCTATGAGCGGCTGACCTGGTTTCAACCGCTGCACTCGCTTTTCGCATGGGGCGCCATAGCGGGCGGCGGCTCCGATCACATGCAGAAA
>JAFGTC010000157.1 GCA_016934335.1 Candidatus Omnitrophota bacterium
TATTATAATAGATACAATAAAAAAACCTGATATATAAATAATGCTCTTCCTGAAAAATTCGTTTAAGGAATAGTTATACTTGCAAAACAACAAAAAAATGAAGATACTTGCAAAATCAAAAATAGATGGTTGCTTACTGAAAAAAGCCAAAGCAAATATACAACCACATAGTAATTTTAAAATTATATGATCTTTATACACTAGATCATATAAAAAAACATACATACCTAGTGTTGTGAATAATATCATTGGTTTTTCTGTATGGAAAGCAAAAACGTCACTAAAAGACCAAACTGATGTTGATAAAATAATAAATGAAATTGATGAAATAAATGCCATTCTATTATCTAAAAATATTTTCCCCAATTTAAACAAAATAACTGTAGTTAATATTGAAAGTATAATATCTATTAAATGTACAACAGCCATATTATTGTTGCCGCCGATCAGAAATGCCATTGCATAAAAATAATATGTAATAGGGCCTCTATGATCAATTGCATCCTTGTAAGGAACACCTCCATCAACGATACTAGTACCAATTACAGCAGATATGGCTTCATCCATATTCCATATTGGATATACAAAACAGGGACTCTTAAATATTACAGTTAAAAGAACAATAAATAAAATTCTTTTGATTTCCGTTAAATGAGTTTTAATAGCACACATAGTATTCTACCTTACACTTAAAATTGAGACTCTGTCTTATTGAGTCGTACTACTTTATCGTTCTTCGCATTTAGACTATTAAAATCCTATTTACCAAACGGCGCGGATAATAGAGATGAAACGGCGTCAACGCCCAGGGCGCCAGAAGAAACGGCCACAGAATAGACGATGACGGCGATGAACACTCGCCGGGATTAATGCCGTAATGACCGTGTATGATGTTTTCGCTCAATGCAAGGTGAATGTAAGCGTCGTCCAGCGTGTAGCAAAAAACGCCATGATTCATTACCAATATCTGCGCCAAAAAACCGATGATGCAGCCGGCCGTAATGAGATAGGGATAAACAAAAAATCGCCGTGTTGTCGAATCAAACGATATCATATCTTCCTTCCGCCCAATCCTTCTTGTTACATTTATCGGAGCCTTTTCCAAAAAGTTTACCAAAAAATCGTTTGAATTTTTAGCCGGTTTGCGGAACCATGCCCGAAAAGAAGTGTCGGCGGATTGGCGGGAGTTTGCTTTATCGATGGGAGGCTTGAACGCGAAGGGGCGGCCGGTCGGCCGCCCCTGAATTGCGTGTGGCAGAAAGGGAGACTGCTGTTCTCACGCAGGTTCCTACAATGATTGTCCCTGAATTCGATCAGACAAGACCCTGATCGATCATCGCGTCCGCGACTTTCACAAAGCCGGCGATGTTCGCTCCGACAACGTAATTGCCCGCAACGCCGTATTCTTCCGCCGTGTTCTTTGCGTTGGCGTGGATGGTTTGCATGATCTGCTGCAGGCGATTGTCCACTTCCTCCCGCGTCCAGGACATGAATTGAGAGTTTTGCGCCATCTCCAGACCGGAGACCGCCACGCCGCCGGCGTTGGCCGCTTTTCCAGGACCGTACAGAATTTTGCTCTCGAGATAAATGTCGATCGCTTCAGGCTCGGAAGGCATGTTGGCGCCTTCGCTGACCACAAAGCACCCGTTTTTAATAAGAGTTTTCGCATCCGAAGCGCTGATTTCATTCTGAGTAGCGCTGGGGAAGGCCACTTGACAGGGAATATCCCACGGCCGGGCGCCATCGCGATACTCGGCGCCTTTGAATTTTTCCACATATTCCTTAATGCGACCGCGCCGCACGTTTTTCAAATCCATCACCCACGCCAGTTTTTCGGCGTCAATGCCGTCGGGATCGTAAATCGTCCCATTGGAGTCGGACATGCTGACGCATTTTCCGCCCAGCTCATTAACTTTTTCAACCGTGTACTGCGCGACGTTGCCCGAACCGGAAACCGCGCAGATTTTGCCTTCCAGCGAATCGCTGCGAGTCGCCAGCATCTCCTGCGCGAAATAGGTCGCTCCATAGCCGGTGGCTTCCGGACGAATCAACGAGCCGCCCCAATTGAGGGCTTTGCCCGTCAGAACGCCGGTGAACTCGTTGCGGATGCGTTTGTACTGCCCGAATAAAAACCCGATCTCTCGACCGCCTACGCCGATGTCGCCCGCGGGAACGTCCGTCGCCGCGCCGATGTGGCGGCTCAATTCCGTCATGAACGACTGGCAGAAGCGCATGACTTCATTATCCGACTTTCCTTTGGGATCAAAATCGGAGCCGCCTTTGCCGCCTCCCATGGACAGGGTGGTCAGCGAATTTTTGAAGACCTGCTCGAACGCCAGAAACTTAAGAATCCCGAGATAAACCGTGGGGTGGAAGCGCAGGCCGCCTTTGTACGGCCCGATGGCGCTGTTGAACTCGATGCGGAAGCCGCGGTTGACTTGCACGTTTCCTTTATCGTCGATCCAGGGGACGCGGAACATCAAGACGCGCTCGGGTTCGGTAATCCGTTCGAGAATGCGATGATTCTGATACTTGGTATGTCGCTGAATCACCGGCTCCAAGGATTCCAAGACTTCCTTGACCGCCTGGATGAATTCAGGCTCCGCGGGATTTCTTTTCTCGACCAACTGGATGACTTCCGAAGTGTATGGCATAGTGTTTCTCCTTCTGCCTCCGCATTCGCGGTGATTTTTTAAAGCCAAATACCGTATTAGAAAGAATCGTTAAACCCAATCAATTCGATTGCCTCAACCCAAGAGCGATTGCCTTAACGAAAGAAATTGGCGGACATTTCCAAATTGGAAGTAATGGAAATCGGACGCAGCGCTCTTATCAATATGGCAACCATGATCCATAATCAATTGGCATTATTGTGCCAATATAAATAGCGCAGCCTTCTTTGTCAAGTCGCTAGTTCAAAAAACTGAAAAAAATCTCGTAATTTTTGCTCCATTCACCTGAATATTGTATAAGTCATATAGATCAAACAATTTATATGGTTTCAAAAAAACGTATTTTCATTATTTTTAATGAAAATAGAAGAAATAACATGTGAAAATAACTGGATTTAGGTTCTAAAAATCTGATGACATTCCATTTTTTAATCGAATAATTTCCAATTTATCACTTGAATTCATAAATTATTAATGGTAATATCGGAAATCATTGTATGGAAAAGAGTGCTGGCTTTGAAAGAGATCAATCCGAAACAAAAAGTAGCGATCCTTCGCATATTGCGTGATGCGAGAGAACCTGTTGGCAGTTCGACCATCGCCGAAGAAATTAAAACCTACGGCTTTGAATTCAGCGGACGAACCATTCGACTTTATCTGAATGAAATGGAGCGCGAAGGCCTCGTCACCCCGGCCCGCCGGGGGCGCGACGGCGGCCGCACCATTACTCATCAGGGATACGAAGAAATCCGCACCGCCCTGGTGACCGAGCGAGTCGGCTTCGTCGCCAGCAAAGTCGACGGACTGGCCTGCCAAATCACCCTCGATCCACTCAAGCGAACCGGTTTGATCGTCCTGAACATCACCTGTTTCGACACCTTTCACCTGTCCAAAGCCATGCAGGAAATCATCCCCGTGTTTGAGGCCAACCTGGGCGTGGGGCGCTATGTAGCCTTCGCCCGTGAAGGCGAACGCATCGGCGGATACTGCGTACCTCCCGGCAAGGCGGCCATCGGCACCATCTGCAGCGTCACCATCAACGGCATTCTACTCAGCGCCCGCATCCCCACCGTTTCGCGCTTCGGCGGCGTCTTGGAAATTCATGATAATCGCCCGGTGCGCTTTACAGACGTCATCTATTACAACGGCACATCGCTCGATCCGCTGGAAATCTTTATCAAAGGAAAATTGACCCATGTCCGCGAAGCGGCGCGAACCGGTCACGGCCGCATCGGCGCCAGCTTCCGCGAAATCCCCACCGCCGCTCTCCCCCAGGTTGAACGGATTCGAAAACAGTTGGACGAAATTGGACTAGGCGAAATTATGATGGTTGGCAAGCCCAATCAATCCTTGCTGGAATTCCCCGTGGAGGAAGGCCGCACGGGAATGATCGTAACAGGCGGTATGAATCCCGCCGCCGCCGTCGAAGAAGCCGGCATCCCCACCAGCAATTACGCCCTGAGCACCTTGTATGAATTCGAAAAACTGATCCATTACAGCAAATTAGAGCGCTTCATCCCCTGAAGCGCCCGCCCGACCATAGTTCGTTGAATCCCCCTCTGCGCAATCCCCTTCGGCCGCTTTATCCCCGCTGGTACTATTTCTTTTTGGAACAATCAAAGAGATTGCGCTTAATACCGGTTTTTTTTTTGCCTTTTTCACATTTTTCCCCGATCCTCTTCCGGGGGGATGAGGGGATTGTTATGGAAAAGGCGCGATTCCGGAACATGATCCGTAAAAAGATGAAAATCATCGTCCCATCATAAATTGCCATAAAAATTTGTATTTTTTTTATCGCCCATAGACGGTTTGCCGTACTGGAGGATTGATCTCGTGTATTTCGAAGTCGTAAATCAGTTGAACCAAATTTTGATGGACGCCGCTTCGGCGCTGTCGCCTGAAGCCAAAGAAAAAGCGTCCGATTTATCCTTTACGCCCGCCCGCGATCCGGAGCACGGCGACCTGGCCGCCAACGCCGCCATGGTGCTGGCGAAGACGGTGAAAAAATCGCCGCGCGATCTGGCCGACGTTTTCGTGAAGGCGCTTTCCGCCAGTCCGCTTGTCGCCCGCGCGGAAGTAGCCGGCCCCGGATTTGTCAATGTGTTTCTTTCAAATGACATTCTGGTCGAATCGCTCAAGCGCATTTTGACGGATGAGAATCAATTCGGGCGATCCAAAAAATACGCGGGGAAAAAAGCGCTGGTCGAATTTGTCAGCGCCAATCCCACCGGCCCGCTGCACGTCGGTCATGTGCGGGGCGCCGTGGTAGGCGATTCGACGGCCGAACTGCTGGCCGCCGTCGGCTACGAGGTGACGCGCGAATATTATTACAACGACGCCGGCGTCCAAATGCAGATGCTGGGCCGCTCGGTGCAGGCCCGATATCGCCAACTATTCGGCCGGGAGGCCGAATTTCCCGAAAACGGCTACAAGGGCGATTACATCCGCTACATTGCCGCCGCCCTCAAAACCGCCCGCGGCGACGCTCTGCTTCCGGAAGAATCCTGGCGGCCGTTCACCGAATTCGCCGCGGATATTCTCATGACCATCATCATGGACGATCTGAGAAAACTGCGCGTTCGTTTCGATGCGACGTTCAGTGAACGCTCCCTGCATGAATCCGGCGAAGTTCAGCGCACCCTCGATCGTCTGAAGGATAAAAAGGCGACCTATGAACAGGACGATGCGCTCTGGCTGAAAACCACGGAATACGGCGACGAGAAAGACCGCGTGCTGGTCAAAAGCGACGGGGAGCCCACCTATGTGACTCCGGACATCGCCTATCATTGCGATAAATACGAACGCCAATACGACAAAATGGTCAACGTCATGGGCCACGATCATCACAGCCAGTGCGAACGCGTCAAAATCGCGCTGTCCATCTTCGGCTTTGATTTATCTTGCTTGCATTATCTGCTGAATCAGATGGTCAGCATCGAGCGCGGCGGAGAAAAAATCAAACTGTCCACCCGCGAGGGCCAGTTCATGACTCTGGCGGAAATGGCGGACGAACTGGGCGCCGACGTCACCCGCTACTTCTTCGCCCAGCGCAGTTACAACACTCAGATGATTTTTGATTGGGATTTGGCCAAAAAACAGTCCATGGATAATCCCGTCTATTATTTGCAATACGTCCATGCCCGCGCCTGCAGCATAGAGGAAAAAGCCCGGGAGCGTGGAATCCAGCCCGCGCCGGATCTACGGTTTGACGCGTCCCCCCTGTCCGGCGACCGCGAACGACTGCTTTTGCTGAAACTTTTCTACTACCCGCTGGTTGTCATGGACGCCGCCGAACGCTTGGAAGCCAACTTGATCCCCTCTTATCTGGAAGATTTAGCCAAGACGTTTCATACCTACTATCAGGTGCAGCGGGTTTTGGATCAGGACGATCCGGTTGGAACTCAGGCGCGCTTCCATCTGGTGCTGGCCGTGCGCCAGGTGATGCGCAACGGATTGGGATTGCTAAACGTATCCGCCCCCGATCGCATGTAGCATTCGCTGGATTCCCGAGGATGGATGAAACGGAATTCAGTTTAGAAGGACGGGGCAGTAAGAAGCGATGCAAGCCGCCGCTGCGGACGGCGCCGCGATTTTTCAGGATATTGAATTTACGATCGTTGATTCCTGCGATAGAATCAATTGGCTGATCCAAACCGCTCGCGCGGCGCTCCCACGGGCGGAGCAAAAGACAAGAAGCCGGTGTAAACAATGGCATTTGAAAGACGAATTTTGTTGGTGGACGACAATCCCCAATACCGATCCGCCGTAACGCGCAATCTTACGCTGCAAAAGTATACCGTGATCGAAGCGGAGGATTCGGTGGAGGGCATGGATAAAATCCAGACGGACGACCCCCAGGTGATCATCACCGATCTGGATATGCGCACCCATGACGAAGGGCTGCATTTCATCCGCGAGGTCAAACAGCGATACCCGCAAAAGCCGGTCATCATGATTTCCGCCGTCGGCTCCTTTGATGAGGGCGCCCTGGCCCGGCAGTATGGAGCGACTTTCGTTCTCAGCAAATCGCGCATCGATGCGGAAATCGAAACTCTCTATCAGCGCCTGGATCGCATTTATCAAATTCTCGGCCGGATCAGCGCGCTGCGGGAACGCGTCGAAAAAGTTCTGAACAGCGGCGCCGCGCCCGACGATGTTCGAGCCGAATTGGATTCGATGCTCCGCGACGACGATTTAGACGCCGGACTTAAAAGCGAAGTATACGAACTCCTGGACCGCCTGGATCGCAGCCAGGCTTCCCCTCAGGGATGGATGGAGGTGCTCGACGAAAAGGCCGTCCTGCAAAGCATTCAAAACGAGATTCCCGAAATCAACAATCTCGATGCGGAAACGCGCACCATGCTAGCGGTCGCGGAAAGCATGCAGCAATCCGGATCCGCCTCCTCTCTATCGGTCGCGCGCAACGTCAGTTTTTCCTATTCCTTCGCCGTCGAAAA
>JAFGTC010000158.1 GCA_016934335.1 Candidatus Omnitrophota bacterium
CCGATTCTGGAGCAGTTTGGCTCTGACGCCGGAGGTCATCCACGAAGGCATGAGCTCCCTGCGACCCCTGGCGGATTACGATCGATTATGGAAGGCGGGGCAGTCCCGCCAATGCGCCGATTGGCTGGTGGGCATGAACATCACCCGCGCGGCGACGGTGACAATGCAGGATTTATTCAGCGTGGGCAGAGTGCAGACCGCCGTTCTGGCGCTGCTGGTGGATCGCCGGCGCGAGCGGGAATCGTTCAAGCCGCAGCCTTACTGGCTCTTGGCGGCGCAGTTTTCCAACGAGAAGGGACAATGGCGGGGAATCTGGTTCAAAGACAAACAGACCCGCTTCGAGAACAAAGAGGATGCGGAAAAAATCGCCGCGAAAATCGCAGGGCAGACGGGCGCGGTGCTTTCCGTGAAAAAACAGAAGAAGCGCCAGCCGCCCCCGCTGCTGTTTTCGCTGACGGATTTGCAGCAGGACGCCAACAAAAAATTCGGGATGACCGCGCAGGAGACGCTGACCGTCGCGCAAAAATTGTATGAAGAGCGAAAATGCCTTTCGTATCCCCGAACCGACTCCAAAGTGCTGGGCGTCAAAAATGTGGAGATGGCCCGCGGTCTGGTCCAGCGACTGTCAAAGATTTATCCTCCTCTTTTTTCGGGCGCCGACGAGCGGCTGATCGGCGCGTCCAACAAGCGGGTGTTCAACGATGCGAAATTGACCGATCACCACGCCCTCATTCCCCTGGCGCCCATTCCCGCCGACGCCGGTGAAAAAGAGAAGAAGATTTACGGCCTGGTCATCAAGCGATTCGCCGCTGCGTTTCATCCCGACTGCGAATATGAACAAACGGAAATCATCACCGGCGTCTGCGATGAAACCTTCCGCACGAAAGGGAAGATCATTTTGAAGCCCGGGTGGCGCGCCGTGTATGGAGTGGAATCCGAACGCCCCGACGCCGACAGCGACGAGCCCGATCAGGAAAATCTCCCGCCGCTGCAGAAGGACGATCCTACGACCGCCGGCGAGGTCGAAGTGCAGGAAAAAAAGACCACTCCGCCTCCAGAATATACGGAGGCGCTGCTGCTGAAAGATATGACCAATCCAGCGCGGTTTGTCTCCGAAGACGATTTGAAGAAAATTTTCCGGGGAGACGTGGGGCTGGGAACGCAGGCGACCCGCGCGCAAATCATCGAAACGCTCTTGAAACGCAGTTATGTCGTCCGAAAAAAGAAATGGCTGCTGGCGGCGGACAAGGGATGCTTCCTGATCGACACGTTAAGGCGCTTTTCGGCCGCCAGCCAAATCGCCTCCGTCGAAGAGACCGCCCGCTGGGAGATGCAGCTCAATCGGATCGCCGAAGGCGGCGGAGAAAGCGAACCGTTTCTCGACGAGATCAAGCGCTTTGTCGAAACCGCCGTTGAAGAGATCAAAGCGGCGGCCGGCCGCATGGGGGATAAGAACGCCGCGAATCGCTGCCCCAATTGCGGGGGAGACATCATCGAAGGGAAGCGGGGATACGGCTGCTCGCGCTGGCGCGAGGAGGACGGCGGCTGCAAGTTCGTGATTTGGAAAGTGATCGACGGCAAAAAGATCACGCCGCTCATGCTCCGCAATTTATTGACCAAGCGCAGGATCGGCCCGCTTCCCGGCTTCTCGTCGGAGGAGCGAGGCGCCTTTTCCGCCTGCCTGCATCTTGTGCAAAGCGAGGAGGGATGGAAGGTCGAAGTACAGGCCGACGATTCTCCCCCATCGAAAACAGCCGCCAAGAGTCTGGGGGCGTGCCCGGATTGCGGGGGAGAAATCGTGGAGGGGAAAAAAGGATTCGGCTGCGAAAACTGGCGCGAGAAAGACGGTGGCTGCCGCTTCGTGATCTGGAAGACCGTCGCCAAAAAGCGCATTACTAAAACGATTGCGGCTCAATTATTGAAGAACGGCAAAACGGGCGTCATTGAAGGCTTTCAATCCAAACAGGGCAAATCGTTTTCGGCGCGGCTGAAACTGGCGCGGGATGAAGCGGGGCGGACTCAAGTCGTCTTCGATCTCCCCGATTGAGAGAAAGGCGCGATGATCAAGAGATAAGAAATTTCAAATGCAGTCACTAACCGCACATCTAATCGATGCACCCGATCCGATCGACAAGCGGCATGCCATATCGACAGTCACAGGGGACTGTATTAAATCTGAGAAAACTGCAAAACGAATAAAATATCAATACAGCGTCCAAAACTGTTTTGGCATTCCGCTTGAAGAAGAAGCAGTGTATTCCCAGGTGTCATTACTCAAACCAGTCCATGCTGATTTCATCCCTCCGAAATACACTATTTTTCTCTTTCCTTTATCATAAACCATATCGGCATATACAGTAGATTCAGGCTTTATTGATACATCTATTTGACTCCACGCGCTGCCATCCCATTCCCACATATCACTGTATACTACTTCAGCTGGCGAGCCTTGGCCGGGATGTGTGAATCCCCCAAATAGGACGGCGACGCCGCGGAACGGATCAAAAGCAAGGCAATGCCCCATACGGCCTTCAGGCCCGTCGGTTGCAACACGAATCCAATCAGTACCATCGAATTCCCACGTATCCGTGGGAGTTGACCCCAGAGATTCGTATCCTCCAAACATGACCATTTTTCTTCGAACAGTATCATAAATCATTTCATGATCCCAACGTTTCGGGCCATCCGCAACTTGCGTCCATGTCTCTCCATCCCATTCCCATGTGTCAGATAAAATTTCGCCGGCATTCGAACCATGGAGCGATCCTCCGTGTAAAACGACTACTTTGCGGATTGGATCATAGGCCATTGCAGGAATAAGACGCCGGCTTGGAAAGATCGCGTCCACCTCATTCCATTCTTCTCCGTTCCATTCCCACGTGCCTGGAAAAGGCGTTCCTCCCCCCTTATCCGGACCACCGCATAGTACTACAACTCTTCTTTCTTCGTCGTATGCCATAACATGACCATAACGGGCAGGACCCTTTGTGGAAATGATCTTCCAAGTATTCCCGTTATATTCCCACGTTAGATTATTTGCTGGAGGAGTTCCCGGAGTGTCCACATTTCCTCCGCCGTGTAAAATAATCACATCACGATGTGAATCATATACCATGCTGGGAAAAATAGGCGCAGTGGGCTTTGTCATGTACCCACTAGGAATATCAATTTTGGCCCATCCTTCAACTTGCGCAATAGCCATTTCACTGCTAAAAGGTAATGTTAAAAGAACTACCAATAAAAGAATCAATGCTGATCCCAACGAAAGACGGCAATGCACATTTCTTTTATCATCAAGGATTCTCATCAG
>JAFGTC010000159.1 GCA_016934335.1 Candidatus Omnitrophota bacterium
CTCCATTTTTCCGCCGTCAATGTGAAGCGTATAATCGCCTTCATCCGCTTCAAACGATAGTTGAATCTGTTTCTGCTCAGCGGCGGGACGGTTTTCGTGAATGATGTTTTCGACAAGTGTTTTGAAGGGAATATCATTTTTCTCAAGGACGATCCGGCCGGTTTCGATGCGGTTGAGATCAAGGACATCATTGATAAGGTTGGTCAGACGATTCACAGACTTTGTAGCACGCTCCATGATCTTGGATTGCTTCTCGTTGAGGTCGCCTGCGATGCCCATCAGCAGATTGTCGAGACTGCCTTTGATGGCGGTGAGCGGAGTGCGCAGGTCGTGCGAGGCCTGCGAGACGAATTGGGATTTCATTTTATCCAGTTCAAGAAGTTCTTCGTTGGCCATTTCGAGATCTCCGTATGCCCGGCGCAGCCGAAAATGGCGTGAGATGGAAACAATAAGCAAGAACAAAATAACCGCTGTACTCGCCGCGATGATAAAGAGAAAGGCAGGAACTCGATACCAAGGCGGCGCAACAGAAAACTCGAACAACGCCGGCGTTGGATCGATGTTCCAGTTGCGATCCATCGCCCGCACTTCAAAGCGGTGAGGCCCCGCGGTTAAACCGGCAACGGTTGCAACCGGATCCGACGTAAAAGACGACCAGACGCCGCCATCGACTCGATGCGAATACAAAAGCCGATGGATTTCTGTGTATTTCCATTTATCCATGCCGGAAAAAACAAATTGAGTTTCTCCCTCCGGACCGATCTGTCTTACATTCTTTTGGGGATCCAGAACGGTCTCCGGCGGATCTTGATCCGCATCCGGGTGATAGAGGTAAATTCCACTTGACGTCCCCGCCCAGATCCGACCTTGGGTGTCCTCATAAACTTCAAAAATGCTTCCTCTCGTAAGACCTTCGTCGCCGCTATTCGTGGTCCAAGAACCATCCTTATAACGATGCAGTCCCGTCCATGACGAAACCCAAATGCTTCCATCCCGGCTCTTTACTATGGAAGAAATATAATCTCCCACTCCCGGCGAATGGAGCGGCGTCCAGGCCTCTCCATCATATTCGAACAATTTGACGCGTCCGCACCACAATTTCCCCTCGCCAACGTCTAGAAATTCGAAAGCCCCAATGTCTGTATACCCATCTTCGGATCCAATATGATGCAATTCTCCATTGCGAATCACCCATAGATCCGTGACCGTTCCGATCCACAAATCTCCATTGGAATTTTCATATAATGACCTGATATCACTGATATCTCTGCCGACATTTCCTAATTCAAAAACCGCCTTAAAAGTCTTCCCATCAAAAGATTCAATAAAATACTGCAGATCATCCCCCAAACTGACGCCCGAGCCAAGCAGCAAGGTTCCATCATGACGAGAAAACATTGCTGTAATAACATGGCGTTTGGGATGCCGCACAATCACAAAATTTTCTTCGGCAGGATCAAAAAGGAAAATCGTTGAAGAGGCTGTTCCAATCACGATCTTCCCATCCGGCAATGACTTCAATAGAGAAAGTACTCGCCAAGAGGATAAACTCTCGGTTGGAGCAGGATAGGTTTTCCATCGCCCGTGATCATGGAGGATCAGTGCATCTGCACAAGCGAACCAGATTCGCCCTCTGTTATCTTCATGAATCGTGATGCAGGCTCGATCCATATCCGCTGTGTCTAGCGGTTTTCTCCATGTTGCAGGCGCATAGCGGGCGAGTCCCGTCCAGGCAGCCAACCAGAAAACTCCATTCGACTCGATTGCGCTGTTCGAAAAATAGAGAGACAAGGCGCTGCTGCGCTCAATCAATTCTTCGCGTTGATTCGTGACGCGCGCCAGGTTCGAATTGCCTTTTGAGAATGTTTCAATCCAAAAACTATCATCGATCCCGCCCCACCCGTGAATATAATCTGTCTCTGCGCTGTAGATGATTCGCCATGAACCGCCGTCGAAGCAAACCGCCGCGCGCTGCATTGTTGGGCGGAAGAGAGCGCTTGTGTATATTTTCCCGTCATCCGACTCATTGGGCGTTCCAAGATCGCATAATCCTGATGATGCTTCTATCGCATAGGCAGTCCATACGGAGTCTATATCAAACTTGCCCTTCGTTTGATGTAGTTTGGCCAGACCTTTGTACCCCGTGATCCATGCGTTTCCATCTCGCGCTTGTTTTATATAATGGAATTGGCCAATATTCGCCTCTGTGGAACTTTTGATCACCTTCGCGGATTTTGAAGCCGCATTATACTCCAACAACTGCTCCGGCAGCAAAACCAAAACACGATCCTGCGCAACCGGCAGGATTTGGTCGCCCAATCCTAATCTGATTCCATCGATTTTATGTGAAATCCATTCTCCTTGTTGAAACGTCTGCAATCCTTCTGCGTGCTCCGCCCAAATTTGCCCGGACGAACTTTCAAATACTTGTACATTGAGACCTGGAGAGGGGATGTGATGAACCGCATAGCCGTCTAGCCGGCTCATGGTCGGAACATCTCCGTGGTTCACCCATACATTCCCTGTAGGGCTGACCGTAGCATATCGACACCACGTTTCGGTAAGATCGTCCTCGTAATTCCAAAAGCGCCAGTGAGAAAGTCTTTTTTTCGCTGTTTTTATTCGAAAAGGATTCACCAGCGTATCGCCCAAGATCGGCGTTGAATTGTCTCTTCCCCAAAAAGGAGCGACTCCCGTGGAATCGAGGGATGAATGAGCTGTGTAAGTTAAAATGGATGAAGCGAGAGGCGCATTGAGTTTCCATGTGATGTCTCGGCCGTCCGCGGCGCCTCCATGGCTGATGGAGTCCGCCGACCATCCGATGGGGAGAGTCTCGGTTATTTCTAACTCCCGGGGATCCGCTCCAGGATTCACTACTTCCAAAGAGGTTTGGATGGAGTCTCCCGGGCGATATGAATCGGAGGAGAAAGTCCTAAATACGACGGGGGGAGCAGGCGTCAGTGAGACCTTTGTCACTTTCGCATGAGCTTCCTGAAAATTCGTTATGGCCAAACCATAGGCGATTTTATCGCTCATCTCGATGAACGTGTAATGCGCCATATTCCAGTTCTCGCCATCCTTCGACCATTCGGAATAAAAGGCGTTTTGAGGGGCGATGCGCGTCACTCGAAAATAAACGGCGCCGCCCGGTTCGACAAGTTCCTTTCCAGAAGGCTGCGCCAGCCGGGGAGAAGAGACTACGGCGCTTCTCGCCAAACGCCAGGATGAAAACGAGGCCCCTCCTAACGCTTCACCGGATCCCGCGTTTAGATGGATGAAATAAGACGGGGAGTTTGATTCAAAACCGGATTCCCGGAGCATTAAACAGACGGCAGCATTGCTGCTCGATCCGCCCCGATCAATCCATTGCACTTTTCCCGATAATCTCCATGAACCTTCTTTCTCGGTGAAGACGAAAAAACCTTCGTCGCTGTCTTCGGAAATGCTGTCGCCGTTGCCGTACAGATCATAGACCAAGGCGTCTTCTGAAACAGAAATCTCCACACGGCCCGGCGCTTTGTACTGGCTCAGCTGAGGCGGGCTTTCCGGCGCCCCCCAGTCCGCTGCGGCGTCGAAAATGCCGAATTGGGAGTCAGATTGCTGGGCTGTGCTTGGACGACTTGGAAAAAGAGCGAGGTAGACCAATAAACTGATCCGTATTCCAATCGTCGCCGGCGTCTCGCAGAAAAAATAGGATCTTGAATGAGTCATGATTGTTCTCGCATCGCATCTTGACAATTAAACTCCATCATCTTTTTGTCAAAAATTAAACAAAGCGTAGGTTTGCCCAGATCATCAAACGGATTTACTTAACATTTCCTCCACGGCTTGGAGTATCTCGGCCGGAGAATAGGGTTTGTGAATAATACGCTCTGCTCCTCCGCTGATAGCGGCTTCGAATGTTTCCTTTTGACAGGAGGCAGTCACTAAGGATACGGGAAGATGAGGTTTGATTTTCTTGACTTCATGCAGGGCTTCGATCCCATTCAACCCAGGCAACTGATGATCCAAGAGGATTAAATCAACAACATGGGATTCAAGATTTTGCAAAAGTTCTTCCGCCGATTCCCAGGAAATCACGTTGTATCCTTTGAACTCTAGCAAGTCCTGAAGATTTTCCC
>JAFGTC010000160.1 GCA_016934335.1 Candidatus Omnitrophota bacterium
GCATTTAATTCGGCTAAAACAAAATAAGATTACAAATCCTGATATTCTTTGCGAGATCGGTTAAAATGAACTTTTGACTGTCGAGCTCAATTGAACTTTCACATCTCGCTCTTCGCCGTCCCGGCGAAGGCGAAGAATCACTTCATCCCCAGGGGAAAGACCGTCCAAGACTTTAAGCAAATCGTCATTTTCGATCACTTTTTGATCGTCGATCGCAACAATGACGTCGCCCAGAATAAAATCCCCCCGGCGATTCGATCGCATGCCAACGATGCCGGCTCGATCTGCCGGACTTTGCGCATTGACGCGGCCGACAATCGCCCCTTCCAAATCAAATCGTCTGCGAAAACTATCGTCCATCAGGATGACGCCCATGAAAGGCTTGGCTGTTTGACCCTTGGCGATTAATTGGGGAATGACGCGATTGACCGTATCGATGGGCACGGAAAAACCGATGCCCGAATATGCGCCGCTGGGGCTGATGATGGCCGTGTTTACGCCGATGATGCGGCCGAACGAATCCAGCAGCGGCCCGCCGGAATTTCCAGGATTGATGGCGGCGTCGGTTTGAATGACATTGAAAATCGTACAATCGCTCATGGAAGTGATGGTCCGCCCTAACGCGCTGATCACGCCTGTCGTCAAAGTTGTATCCAATCCAAAGGGATTCCCGATGGCCAAGACTTTCTGACCCACCTGCAAATCTTTGGACGATCCAATCGTCACGGGTTGAAGACGATCTTTCGGCGCGCCGATTCGCACGACGGCCAAATCGTTATCTTCGTCCGCGCCGATTACTGCGCCTTCCCAAACAGTTTGATCGAAGAGGGTGACGGAAATCGAGTCGGCGCCGGAGACGACATGGTAATTGGTAACGATGTGACCGTCATGATCCCAAATGAATCCGGAGCCTGATCCTTGGGGAATCTCATGAGCGCGCATAAAAAAATCGCGCCGATACGCCGTATTGATTATAAATACGACCGAGGGGGAAGTGCTTTTGAACACTTCAATCGTGGCTTTTTCATCCGCCCCCAATTCGCTGGGAGGCGCCGCCACGGGTTTAGGCGTCGCCGCCGGGCGGCTGAAGGGATTATAGAAAGGATTGGGAATCCCCAGCATATTCAGAAGAGTGACCAACAGAGACAGTAAAACGACAAGAAAAATGAATTGGATGAGAATTGGAGACGATTTATTCATAATTCCTACCAAAGATCGATTCTTTTTTTTGAACGATTGCACATCGAGATGCTTGTCAGCGAAGAATCATAGAGCAATCTATTTACAGGCTCCCAAAGAATAGAATACCACAAGACGCTATTGTTTCGGCGCTTCCGGCGGATTGGAGAGGATGCTCAATGCGAGTTCCGGCTGATTGGTGATGATCCCATCCACGCCGGATTCGATCCATGTTTGAATGTCTTCCGGTTTATCGACCGTCCAAACCCACGTTTGAAAACCCGCTTGTTGAGCCGCTGGGACGTTCACAGGCTTCTCGCCCATGTTGAATCCGATGATATCGGCCTTCAATTCGCGCGCCCGTCCGATCATGTCGGGATTAATGCCGCTCGTCAAATAGAGGGTGCGGACGGCGGATTCCAACTGCTTCGCGCGATAAATCGTCAGTTCATCGAAACTAGCGATAATATGCTTATGCAGTTCATTGCGTTTGCGCAGCAGATCAATGACCTGATCTTCCAAGAATAGTTGCTTGCATTCAATCATAATGCCGACGGGAGTATTTTTTACGGCGTCCAAGACTTCTTCCAATTGGGGCAGCGGTTCATTTTGAAATTGCGTCCCAAATTTGTCGCTCATACCCGCATCTAAGGTGCGCAAAATAGAAAACGGCGTTTCTCGAATCCAGTGATCGACGCCGCACGATCGCTGGGTATTGCCGTCATGGCTGACGACAAGCACTCCATCCGAAGATCGGTACAGATCGATCTCCACGTAGGCGGGCTGCGGATTCAGTTCGATTGCGCGGCGCACCGACGCCATCGTATTTTCCGGCGCCGCCGCGCTGTACCCGCGATGCGCAATAATCAAAGGATCGGACGCCGCCATCGAAGCCATGCTCAAAACCACCGCCAGCGCACCAAGAATCTGGAAATTTCCACGATGCCATTTTCTCATTTTTTCCATCCCTTCTTAAGAAGTCAATTTATTTTTTCATCAAAAAAAACATACGTTTTTGGATGCGGAGTTCGAATCCAATTTGAACAGCCCCAAACTCCCGGCGAGTTCGAACCGCCCGGCGGTTCATCCTTGTTTGGAATTAAAATAGGATTTCAGACAATCAACCGCCCGGTCCACATCATCGACAAATGTCAGCATGGCCAATTGCTTCTCGCTAATTTCAGTATGCGCCTGCAATTCAAAGACGGCCTTCTTCATCGAATCCCCGACGACTAAGACAGGTTTATCCCAACCGGTGGCCGCCACATTCCAGGCCAAAAACAATTCCGCCATGGTTCCGATGTTTCCATCCAGAACGATATAGGCGTCGGCGAGGCGCATTAACGTTGTGATGCGCTCCGGCAAATCTCGAGTGTCGATGATCTCGGTGAGATGCGGATTGGGGCGCCGCTTGGAGAAAGCGGCGCATATAACCCCGACAACCTGACCGCCCGCTTCCCGAGCGCCGCGGCTGCAGGCCTCCATCGCCCCCATATAGCCGCCGTTGCAGATTTTCATTTTGGCTTCCGCCAGCAACCGGCCCAACCGCTCCGCATTTTGAGCGGCCGCTCCATTCTGCGAAATCGCCGAACTGCCATATACAGCGACTGTTTTACTGAAAGGATCCACTGCCTATGCTCCTTACACACAATTTCAACAAATCGTTGTTTTCTGATTAAACAAGGACAAATGGGAATGGTAAAGGCGCAAGAAGCCGCCGGACATGTGCGGACAACTGTCTTGAAAAAGCAGTATTCTTGAATCTCAGATGCGGTGTAATATAATTTTTTGTGTAGAGTCAAGGAAAAGTATTATGAGGTAAGCGCGAAATAAAAAAAACGCGCGATATTTTATATTTTGGAGCACCATCATGTCAAAGCTTCGCGTGACGATCTATGGAGAAGAGATTCTTCGAAAGAAAGCGCGCTTTGTTAAAAATTACGACAAGCGTCTCAAAAAGTTAATAGACGACATGTTTCAAACCATGTACGCTGAAAACGGCATCGGACTCGCGGCGCCCCAAGTTAATGTTCAGCGAAAAGTCATTGTCATCGACACGCAGCAGGAAGGAGAGAAATTCGCTCTCGTTAATCCAAAAATCTTATGGAAAAGCGAAGAGACCGAAACCATGAACGAAGGATGCCTCTCCATTCCCGGCGTAGAAGGAGACGTGGTGCGCGCCAAATCGATCCGCTTCAAATACAACCATCCCGACACCGGGGAAGAGAAAGAGATGGAAGCCTCCGACCTTCTCGCCCGAGTTGTTCAACATGAAACCGACCATTTGAACGGCGTTTTATTCATCGATCATTTATCGGAAAAAGATCGGGTTTCTCAATCCCGCATTCTCGACGAACTGGCCGTCGTTTGATGCTCCGCCCCGAATGTTCTCAGACAGGCGCAGAGTACGCTCCCGTCTGAGAATGCGTCTCGCTCCATCCCCTAAACAAAAATTCATTTTCTTTTTATAGTGAATGGAAAGAGAATGCGGGAAGAATTATGACTATTCGTGCTATTTTTTTTGGAACGCCTGATTTCGCCGTTCCCACCTTAAAAGCCCTGACGGCGGCGCCGGAAATCGAACTGATTTCCGTTGTAACCCGACCTGATAAACCGGCGGGACGCGGCAAAAAAATGCAGGCGCAGCCCATCAAACTTCTGGCCGGCGAGATGGGTTTAGAAGTCTATCAACCGGCTTCCCTGAAAAGCGAACAAGCGCTCGCCTGGCTCCAAGAGAAAAAACCGGACGTCCTTGTTGTGGTCGCCTACGGCGGATTCGTTCCCACGCCGATTCGGGAGACGCCGCCATTGGGCTGCATCAATCTTCACCCCTCGCTGCTCCCCAAATATCGCGGCGCCGCTCCCATGCAATGGGCCGTCATAAACGGCGAAACAATCACCGGCAACACGACCATGCATCTTTCCGACGGGTGGGACGACGGCGACATCATCTACCAGGAAAACGAACCGATTCATCCGGAGGATTCCTTTGGGATTTTATCGGAGCGGTTATCGCAAAAGGGCGGCCATCTGATCGTGCGCTCGCTTCTCGATATTGCAGCGGGAACGGCGCCCCGCCGCCCCCAAAACGACGCGGAAGCCACCATGGCGCCGCTCATCAAAAACGAAGACGCTCAAATCGATTGGAATCGATCGGCCGTCGAGATTCACAATCTCGTGCGGGGGCTCAATCCCATCCCCGGCGCTTTCACGTTTTTTGAGGGGAAGCGATGGAAAATCCTGCGCACGGCCGTCCTGGCCGAATCGCCCGGCTCTCCGGGAACGATCGTTGGAACGGAATTCAATACCATCCGCATCTCCGCCGCCGATCAAGTGTTGGAAATTCTTGAACTGCAGCCGGAAGGTAAAAAGCCCATGGCGGCTTCCTCGTTTCTGCGGGGATTCGCCATTCATCCCGGCGCCGCCTGCACGTCTCCATGAATCCATCCTCCGCCTCGTATAAATTCGATTTCGTCCTGCATGCGATTGTTTTGGCCGTGCAAATCGCCGCATTGATTCCCGGCGGAATCCTGCAAAACGGAGCGACTCCGCCGCTTGTATATCCGTGTCTGCTGATTCTCGCGGCCGTCACGTTATATCGGCAGGAAGAATCCAGCCGCTGTTATCAAACCCGATTGATCCTCATTCCATCCATCCTCTCCTGTCTTTTGTATGGATTCTGCCTGATCAATGAAATGACGCGCGATTTATGGGCGTTTGCTCAGGCGCGGCAGTTCCCCGTGATCGTGCGCATTTTTTGGTATCAAACCGGTCTTTTACTGATACATCCCCGGATTTTCCCCCAGACGATCGCCGGTTTATCTCGAATGCATCGAGCGCTGAGCAGCAGAGGCTATTACGGCGCTAAATTATGGGTGATCGCCTTCGCCGCTTTTTGCCTCATGTGGATGCTGCGCAGCCAGAATATCTCGCCGGACGGCTACGATTGGCTCAAACACAGCACTTACGCCAAACATTGGGTGCGCTATCTTCGCGAGCCTTTCGGCACATTTCTCTTCTTCCTGTTCGTTCAATTGGGGATGAAAATCTTCCACTGGGCGCCGTACATCAGCATCACCGTGTTAAGCATTTCCTGCGGCATCATCTCAACTCTGATCTTATGGCGGGTTTTTCGCTATGCGATCGACGAAACCTTTGCGGGCGCATCGCTGCTGCTCCTTCTCGCTTCATACGGCTATACGCAAATTTTTGTCGGGAACATCGAAATATACGCTCTTCTTCATCTAGGTCTATCGATCTTTCTGTATAGCGTGATTCGATATATGGAGGGCGAATGGGCGGTGTGGGCGGTTGGATTCGCGTTCGGCGTCTTATTCGGCCTTCATTTATCCGCCGGCTGGTGGCTGCCCGCCTTCGCGGCGGTTCCTTTCTTGAAACAGAGCGTCATAAAGAAGCAATGTCTTTTCTTCTCAGAATATCTCCTGTTGTTCGGCGGCTTCGCCCTATTTTGGATTCCCTTCGGCCTTTTTGTCTGGATATATGGATATAACGGCGATTTTACGGTTCTTTGGAATCATTTCTGGAGCGATCAGGTCATGAACGTCGGGGCTGACGGGACCATGTTCCGTCCAATGGAAGCGTTAATTACATTTAACGTCTATTTGGCCATGTTCAACGAATATTCCTGCATGGCGGCCGGCGGGATCATGTTGATCATCGTGATTGCGGCCTCGCGGCCGGGAAGAAAAATCTGGACGCCGTTTTGCGTTTGGACCGGCCTGCTGACATTCATGTATTTCATATACAGCGTCGTATGGAATCCCGACCGGCATTTTCCGGCGGATTGGGATATTTTCTCGGGGATGACGATTCCCGCCATTCTCTTGATTTCTCAATTGGCATCGCGTCTCCATATGCGGCGAGAAGCGATTTTGTACTTGTTTTACCAGGCGATAGTATTCTCTGGTTTGTATTTATTCATTCAGATGCTCAGGAATCATATAAAAACTACAGAATGGCCTATGCTATAAATCATTAGATTCAGGGCCTTTTGAGATCATTCTTCCTCCTTAAATGCATGAATATTCAAGAAAATTGGTTCTGCTCCTTGACAATCCGAGTTAACGAAACAAAATCTATAACACGAAAGCGCGGTGTACGTGCTTTACCATAGAACAGTTACCTAATCCAGGGGTGCCCGAGTGGCTAAAGGGGACGGGCTGTAAACCCGTTGACGCAAGTCTACGTTGGTTCAAATCCAACCCCCTGGATTTTTCTTTTTTAAACGAAAAATTCTGATCTAATTTGAGTTATACCCCGATGAATACGCAAGAGCGACTCCAATTAATCTGCCGCAACGTCCAGGAAGTATTAACCGAAGACCGCCTGCGCGACTATCTCGAACGAAACATTCCACTGCGCCACTATATCGGATTTGAAATTTCCGGAGAGATCCATTTAGGCACCGGGATCCAGTGCATGGCGAAGGTGGCCGATTTCCAGAAAGCAGGTGTGGAGTGCACGCTCTTTCTCGCTGATTGGCACAGCTGGATCAATGATAAATTGGGCGGCGACATCGAGCGAATTCGTTCGTTCGCCTACGGATATTTTGCCGAAGGCCTGAAAAGCTGCCTGAAAGCAGTCGGCGGCGATCCGGACAAACTGAATGTCGTACTGGGCTCCGATTTGTATCAGAAAAAGCCCGAATTCTGGACGGCGTTCATTGAAGTATGCAAAAACACAACTCTGAATCGCATAATGCGCTCGATCACGATTCTCGGCCGATCGGAAGGCGAAGCGATCGATTTCGCCAAGTTGGTCTATCCGCCGATGCAAGTGGCCGACATTTACGCGCTGGGCGTCAATCTCGTTCAGGCGGGCACGGATCAGCGCAAGGCGCATGTCGTAGCATTGGACGTGGCCAACCAAATGAAGACTATGCCGCTATCTTCTCCCTCGGGCGAAAAACTGGCCCCGGTGGCGATTCACCATAATCTGCTCATTGGTTTGGGCAAGCCTCCTATGTGGCCCATCGATCCCGACCGGCTGCAAGAAGTGTGGATGGCCATGAAAATGAGCAAATCCAAGCCGGACACCGCCGTTTTCATCACCGATGAGCCGGATGTCATCGCCCGCAAAATCAAAAAAGCCTTCTGCCCGGAAGGCGAAGTCGATTTCAATCCGGTGCTCAATTGGGCCCAGCACCTGGTTTTCGCTCTGAATCGCGGCCCCTTGGAAATTAAACGAAAGGCGGAATGGGGCGGCGACCTTTCCTACAACACCCTTGAAGAACTTACCCGGGACTTCGCCGAGAAGAAACTGCATCCCATGGACCTGAAAACCGCTCTTGCACAGAGCATCGCCGATTTGCTGGCGCCGGTCCGCGAGCATTTCGCGCAGCCGGAACTCAAGGAAAATCTGGAGAGCCTGCGCGACGTGATGTCAAAGGTGAAACTCCGATAATCGATGCGCGTTCCCCAATTGAAATTCTGAGATACAATCAACAAGGTGGGTTAAAAGCCCGCCTTTTTTCATTAAAAAAAGAGATATGGAAAAAAACATGTAAACCAGCAACGAAGACGCTCACCCTTCTACCCTTATAATGATTGGAAAGCATTCTCAGCCGGGAAAGCAAAAGGCGTCTTAAGCAGAGGGCGCCTTAAACGAATGCCATGAACGCCAACGATAGAGAGGCGAAGAAAAAATGATCGCAATCATCGATTATGAGGGCGGAAACCTGACCAGCGTGCTGCGCGCCGTTCAGCATCTGGGTTTTGAGGGTGAAATCACGCGCGATCCCGATGCCATCGATCGCGCCGAAAGGCTCATTTTCCCCGGCGTCGGCGCGGCGGGAGCGTCCATGGATGTGCTGAACCGCACCAATTTGACCGACCTAGTGAAAGAACAGGTCGTCATCCAAAAAAAGCCGTTCCTCGCCATCTGCATCGGCATTCAAATTCTGTTCGATCACAGCGAAGAAGACGACGCCGACTGTCTCGGCCTTTTATCGGGCCAGGTCAAGCGCTTCCCATCCTCCGAATTGAAGATTCCCCAGATCGGTTGGAATCAGGTCTATCAGGTTCGACCGCATCCCGTATTCCAAGGCGTACCGGATGGATCGGATTTCTATTTCGTTAATTCCTACTACTCCATTCCCGACGATTCTTCCGTCGTCATCGGAGAGACCGACTATGGGATTCGCTTTACAAGCGCCGTCGCCAAAGATAACTTGATCGCCACGCAATTCCACTTGGAAAAAAGCGGCCCGGTCGGTCTGCGCATGCTCAAAAATTTCTGCGAGTGGAGTATATAGGGTAAAAGATAGAAAAATAAAGAAAAATCAGACGAGTAGATTCGAGAAAAAAATGCTGACAAAACGAATCATTCCCTGTCTTGACGTCCGGGCCGGCAAGGTGACAAAAGGAGTGGAGTTCAAGAACAACATCGACATCGGCGATCCAGTGGCCATGGCCAAGAAATATTATGAAGACGGCGCGGAAGAGATCGTTTTTTACGATATTACGGCTAGCAGCGACGAGCGCGACATCATGATTGATGTAGTCAGCCGCACGGCGAAGGAGATTTTCATTCCCTATTCCGTCGGCGGCGGCTTGCGCACATTCGACGATCTGCGGCGCGTCCTCTTGGCCGGCGCGGAAAAAGTCAGCGTCAATTCATCCGCGGTGCTCAATCCCGACATCATTGCGGAAGGCGCCAAGGCGTTCGGTTCGCAATGCGTCGTTCTCAGCATGGATGTCAAACAAGTGAATCCAACAGAAAACATTCCTTCGGGCTATGAGATATACATCAACGGCGGCCGCAAGGCCATGGGGATCGACGCTATTGAATGGGCGAAGCGCGGCGAAGAATTGGGAGCGGGCGAACTGGTTGTGAACAGCATTGACGCCGACGGCACGCAGGACGGCTTTGAATTGAACCTGACCCGCCGCATGGCCGAATCGGTCGGGGTTCCGGTCATCGCCAGCGGCGGCGGCGGCGCGCCCGAACATCTTTACGACGTATTCACGGAAGGAAAGGCGGATGCGGCGATCGTGGCTTCCATGATCCATTTCGGCGCGTACACCATTGCCGAAATCAAACACTACCTGCACGAACGCGGCGTGCCGGTTCGAAAGACGTTTTCCTCATGAAAATAGGCGGATATTGCATCCGCGGCCTTTTTAATCTTATGATTTTCTGATTATGCTTCATCCGGGGAGCGCTTTTTCCCATTGATTTATTTTCAAATTTAAAACCTTTAGAGATTTTTCATTTCTTATGCCTCTATCTCTGTCCCAACATATTCATGACTATCTGCTGCAGGAGATCTTGAACCGGCACGGCGACGCCATCGACATTCGCTTGCGCATTCAGCAAGGCGATTCAGCTTTTTTGCAGCGGATCGCCCGAGAACTCGATCAATCTTTTTCCCGCGCCGGAGAAGAAATTCGCAATCGTCTAAACCCCGGCGAAGCGGCCCAATACAACCGCGCCATACAGGACGCCTTTTTTTGCAAGCGCATCAAAGACGCTGTGCTGGAAGACGTCTACGGCGAACGGCTTTGCCCCCAACTTGATATTCTTCCCTTCCCCATGTTGACGGAAGATTCACGCCATCCCGCCGCTTTCGGCGCGACGATCGAGGAAATTCCCGTCTACGCCGTCTGTTTTGAGCACCCGGCCAATATTTGCAACGAATTATACCCCCTGATGATCGATTCTTATGTATGCGATCTTTCTAAATATTGGCGGCGTCGGCGCTGCATAATCGGTGTACACGCCGATTGGCTGGACATCGAATTACGCGCCGGGCGATGCATCTATTACCGCCCCGAAGAAGACCGCATCATTGAAACTACTTTGGATGAGCCCCTGGCGATTCACACGGTCCATTTTCTGGCCGTCTCTCCGCAAGGGCATCGATTATGGGGAGAACGATTTTCCGGCAAAAAGATCTTTCAAATCAATCCCTTCAGCGACTCTGCGAAAGCCGACGACAAATACGCCTGCATCCGGATCTGGGAGAAAGACGGCGTTCCAACACCCCAAGCCTTTCTTTTATCGCAAAACGAAGTCGGTTCGGATGAACAACTGATCGATCAAATCAAAGATATTTTCGATTCTCTCTTTGAAAAGGATGCCGGCGAAGAGATTGCGCTGCTCGTGCAGCCCAATCGCGGCACGGAAGGGCGCGGCGTAGAATCGTTCACCGGCCCCCGCGACTGGCGACTCTTCTCTCAGCAGATTGACGCTCTATTCGAACATATTCGACAAATCGCCCGGGAAGACGATGTTTTGTTCCGGAGAGGCGTCCGTAATGTGCTCCTCCAAGATCCGTCGACGGGTCAAAATGTCTGTTTCGACTTGAGAGTCAATGTCGCCTGCGGCCGCATGGAAAGCGGCTTTATCATGGCCGCCCCCCCCGGCGCCATCATAAGTTCCCCCGGCCGCGGCGGGCGCATCCTCGAATATAAGCCGGAAACGGAGTGGAAATTATATGGCCTGAATCCTCCCGGACTGGTTTCATGGAATGAGGGTTTATGGCATGATATCCAAGAAACGGCGGAAGCGGCGGCGGCGCAATTTGAGCGCTGCAAACTCGCAGGCGTCGATATTCGCTTGGAGCAGCGAGACGGGAAAATTGCTCCCCTCGTTCTGGATATCAATCCCCGTCCCGCCGGCCTGGCCCATTCCCGCTACTTCGATACGCGAGAGCCGGGCGTTTCTCAGTTTTTGTGGGATTTTTTACCCGATTCACCAACATGACGAGTAACCGGGAAGGTTAAACGAGGAGACGATCATGAACATCATTGAAACCTATGCGTATGCGCGGGCGGGGCTGATTGGCAATCCGTCCGATGGGTATTTTGGAAAAACCATTTCGATATCGGTGCGTAATTTCCGCGCTCACGTGATCTGCTACCCCTCGGCCAACCTGGAAATTCGCGGAAGCACCATCGACCAGCCGATATGGAATTCGATCGAAAGCCTCTGCGAAGGCGTTCAATTATACGGCTATTACGGCGGCATCCGCCTGATCCGCGCCATCATCAAGCGTTTTGCGGATTATTGCCGGGAACAAAACATCCAACTTCCCAAACGGAATTTCACCATCGAGTACGAATCCGACATTCCGGCCCGGGTGGGGCTGGCCGGCTCCAGCGCCATCATTACGGCGACGCTGCGGGCTTTAATGCAGTTCTTCGAAGTCGACATCCCCAAAGAGATTCAACCCAACATCATCCTCTCCTCCGAAAAGGATGAATTAGGAATCGGGGCCGGCCTGCAGGACCGCGTAATCCAAGTTTACGAGAACATGGTATACATGGATTTCGACCAGGAGCATCTGGAGCGAGAAAAGCACGGCATTTACGAATCTCTGAATCCCTCGCTTCTTCCTAATTTATTTATTGCCTATGACACTCGCCTCAGCGAAGGCTCGGAAGTGTTTCACAACAACATTCGCGAACGATTCAACCAGGGCGACCAAGTCATCGTGGACGCCATGAAGCAATTCGCGAAATTCGCCGAAGACGCCAAGAAAGCGCTCCTCGCCGGGGAGAAAGAAAAACTCAGCGAATTGATGAACCAGAATTTTGATTTGCGATCTTCTTTATATAAACTTCGCAAAAGCGATCTGGATCTGGTGAATTACGCCCGCCTGGTCGGAGCATCTTCCAAATTCGCCGGATCGGGCGGCGCTGTGATCGGAACTTACAAAGACGAAGCCATGTTGGATCGCCTCAAGGAGATGTACGCCAAATTGGGCGCCGAACTGATCGTTCCTGTCATCCAGCCGGCCTGATTCCTCCCGAGCCTTGGAAAGGTTGGGAAAAAGCGAAAATTTGTTACACCCGCGCGCGCCGGTGCGTATAATGAAACATAGAGGATTCACGAACGAAATGATTCGAAAAAGAAAAACATTATGGATACAGAAAGTTGAACGGCTCCAATCATGCAAATGAAATTGATGAAATTCCTGGGATTTCTTACAGCGATTGGGCTTCTGATCAGCGGGTGCGCCACAACCTCCGACAATGACATTGGAAGTTACCAAACACCGTCGCGTTTATGGTGGGATGATCTTGCATTTCACGCCAACGAAGATGGGGTTCCGCCGGATTGGAGCATAATCGACCTATCTCAAGAATCGTTCGGAAATTGGGGGAACGATTGGACTAATGTTCAATCCGACTTTTACGATGTCATGCGATGAAATGAGAGCGTATTGAACGACGGGAGGAAAGCCGCGCTTAGATTACGATTTATCATGAAGCAGTGAAGGCTCGGTGGGCATCAGCGTACGCAGTCGCCGCCGGGCTTTTTCTTTGACGATGGACGTGATGGGAATTTGGCTTGTGATGTATTCCATCGAGGGGGGAGCGTCGGCTTGTTGAGCCTTTTTCCGTAAAACAGTCATATCGTTGATCATTTTTTCCAAGCGCTTGCCGATCATGTAATACACATAAAATTCCTCTAAAGGGATCACGTCTCCATTCAAATACGGCCACTTGTTCATGAGAAAATCGCGTTCGTCGTCGAAATCGTCCGGTTCGAGAACGATGCCTCGCATATGGTTTTCGTCGACGCCGATTTTTTTCGCCCATTGCCACACTTCAGTGGCTGGCAGAATCTGAAGCGGGGCGAATGAAACATTGTCGAAAACATCGGTGTTGGACATCACAAATTCAAAATTGGCCAAAATGTCTTCACGTCTCTCGCCCGGGATGCCCATAATGAAGCAGGAACTGTATCGCACCCCATGCTTGCGGCCCAATTCTAAGGCTTTATGATTGACTTCGATATTGCAGCCCCGTTTGTTCAAGCGGTCTAACATTTCATTGGAGCCGGATTCGAAGCCGATGTTCAACACGTGATTGTTAACCGAAGCCAACGCTTCGACGACTCGGTCGTCCAACAGGTTCGGACGAACAAAACAGCGGAATTCCAGCCCCTCATGCAATCCTCGCTCGTGAATCATCCGGCACAGATCCACAACTCGTTTCTTATCCACGACAAAAAGATCGTCGTAAATCAAAATTTCCTTCGGCGTGAATCGGCGGCGAATCTCTTCGATCTCGCGGACGACATATTCGTTGGAGGGACATCGAAAACCGCGCCCCCAATGGTGGATGGTCGAACAAAACGAGCAGTTATACGGGCATCCCCGCGAAGTCATGATGCTGACCAGCGAACCGTCCGTCGCCCATTTCTGATGCACCAAATCCCGATCCGGAAAAGGAATCCGGTCTAAATCCTTGAACAGTTCCCGTTGGAGCGAGCGCTCCAATTCGCCCTCTTCATTATGAAACAGCAGTCCGGGAATCTTCCGCAGATCTTCCGGGCGAAAAGCGCCGCGATCTTTCCACAATCGCACCAAATCAGCAAAGGTTTCCTCTCCCTCGCCTATAACCGCCAAATCGAACACCGGATCCAGAAGAGTAGGCATGGTGGAGACATGCGGCCCCCCGCAGATCACCGGACATCCCAGGGCGTCTTTGATTTTTCGCGCTTCACGGACTGCGTAGGAATAATTAAATGTTACAAAGGTCAATCCGGCAAAATCGGGCTTATGTTCGATCAGATCCGCCGGCCGGCGTTCTACCACAAAATCGGCGCCCCCGGCATACGCATTGGCATACGAAGCCAAATAGCCAAGCCCCAAGGGCGGGATGTACGACCAGGTTTCATCCGTCTGCGGGTAACAAGCCAAACTTAAGCCGATTTTTACCAACGGGAGGCTCCGATTCGGGGGATGGAAATCCCTTGAATTTACTCCAATGCAATTTTTTTCCTCCATTCAGTCTAACGCGCCTCGGCTTCATGTCAATCGAATGGAAAGCCGCATGCTGTTTCACATCCAGGAGGATCCATCCGCCCTGAACACGCCGAGCAGCCTCCTTATTCGAATGATCTATTGTGCATTTCAAAAAAATATTTTATCTTTAAGAAAAACACATTTTTTTACAGGGATTAGCCTGGCAGGATTTGTTGTTTATAATTGGCATATTTTTTTTCTCTTCAGGAGGCGACCATGCGAATACATCCACATCTATTTTGGGTATTCATCGTTTTATTTTTATTTTTGAAAAACAACGCCTTCGCCGAAAAAACCGACCTGACATGCGGCTATCGTTTATTCCCCCCTCAATTGAAAGACGGCGTCTTCCCGCGTCACTATCGGCCGGACCGGTCCGTCGATTTCGAGCATCTGAATTTAAAAATCAAAGTTCACATGGATGAAATGCGCATCGAAGGCGTTGCGCATTATACGCTCCAGCCTATCCACGATCACGTCCAGATCGTTCGCTTCGACGCTTATGAATTAGATATTCTGAATGTTAACGGCCCGGAATCCCAAACCGTGGATTGGAGATATTCCGATAATTCGCTGTATGTTGAATTCCAAAATCCACTGCCGATGGGAGAGAAACAGACTCTCGCGATTCAATATGCAAGCGATAAATTGAAAGCGGGCGGGCGATTTCAAGACGGCATGCATTTTACGGATTCCAGCCATGTCGCGCCTCGCTCCGCCGATCAGATGTTCACGATCGGGGAGCCGTACGGCGCATGCTCCTGGCTTCCATGCGGCGATTACCCCAACGACCGCCTTACGACGGAAATTTACGTCACCGCGCCCAAAGAATTCACCACCTTATCCAACGGCCTGCTGATCGATTCGAAAGAAGAAGGCGAATGGCGCACCGATCACTGGAAGCAAAAAATCCCCCATGTGACGTATCTGATAAGTTTAGTCATAGGCCGTTTTGCCGTCGTCCGAGACGAATGGCGCGGCATTCCGGTGGAATATTACGTTGAAAAGGGGCTCGAAGAAGACGCTCGCCCCAGTATGGGCAAAACTCCGGACATGATCGAGTTTTTCAGCAACTACCTGGATTACCCCTATCCTTACGAAAAATATGCGCAAGTCGCCGTCCGCTATTTCACCGCCGGAGGGATGGAGCATACGACGGCGACAACCCTGCACGAATGGACCGTGATGGATGAAAACGCCAGACAGGACAGCGATCAAGACGGCCTTATCATGCACGAACTGGCCCACCAGTGGTTCGGCGACTTGATCACCTGCGAATCATGGGATGAATTGTGGCTCAATGAAGGCTTCGCCACCTTGTCGGACGCCTTGTGGGATGAATACAGCCAGGGAGAAGACGCCTACTTGGAAGCTATATTAGGAAAAATGGAGTCGTACATTCAATCAAGCCGCAGTTACACGCGAGCGATTGTGACCAATCTCTTCGAAGACGCCGGCGACATGTTCGACAGCCATTCGTATCCCAAAGGAGCCTGTGTACTGCATATGCTTCGACAGCAGTTGGGCGATGAACTGTTTCGAAAAAGTTTGAATCATTATTTAACTGCGAATGCGCCCGGTCTGGTGGATACGAACGACTTGATGGAATCGGTGGAAAAGACGACCGGCCGCCCCATGGACCAATTCTTCGAACAATGGATCTTTCGCGCCGGCCACCCGAAACTCCAGGTCAAACACGAATGGCTGGCCGATCAAAAACAGGTAAAATTATCTTTGAAACAGACTCAAGAGATGGAAGAAGGAGAGCCGGCGTTTGCGTTTCCGTTGAATATTGAAATATACACGGATGACGGGACGATCGAAAAAACAGTTCAAATCGCCCAAAAGGAGGAAAGTGTTTTTCTCGACTGCCTCCAAGCGCCGCGAAGCATCAATATCGATTCCAAAATCAGCGTCCTGATGGAACTGGATCACGACAAATCGGAAGATATGCTGCTCTACGATCTCGAAAAAGGATCAACGATCATCGTCAAGATCCGCGCCATTCGAGCGCTGGCGGACAAGCGCAGCGAGAAAATTCGCAGCGCGCTGCTGCAGGCCGCCCGGAGCGACCCCAATCTTCGCGTGCGGCAGGAAGCCTTGTCCGTCTTGGGGAAGGACCGGTCGCCGGAAGGATTGGACGCGCTGCTTTCCGTGCTCGGCGACGACGATCCCAAGATTCGCCGGAAAGTCATCGAATCCATGAATGGATTTTACAAAGAGAAAAAAGCCATCGATGCGCTGATCGGCCTTTGCCAGCATGATCCGAATAACAATGTCCGCGCCGACGCCGCGGAAATGCTGGCAAAACTGAAAGCCGACAAAATGTATCCGATCTTAAAAAAGAATTTCATGGAGAAATCCTGGCAAAATCGTCTGTCCATCTCCGCCATGAATGCGCTGGCGGATCTCGATGAAAAACGCGTATATCCCGATCTCGTTCAGTTATCGAAAGATCCCAATCACCGCGATGTTCGAACGGCGGCGATCCGCTGCTTGGGCCGACTGGCTGAAAAACAAAAAAAACGGCAGACAGAAACATTGGATCTATTATTGGAGTATTTAAAATCGCCGGCTGACTCCATTCGCCGGGCGGCCATATCCGGCCTGCAGTCGCTCGGGAATGAGGACGCCGTCTCCCCATTGCGCTGGATCGAGCAGAACGATCCCATAGAATCCATCCAACAGGCGGCAAAGCGGGCCATCGCCGGGATTCGGCGCGACAAGCAAAGTGAACTGGCCGGCAAAAACGCCGGCCGGATTGACCAGTTGGAAGAGCAGAATAAAAAATTAGAAGACCAATTAAAAAAATTGGAAGAAAAAATAAAGACCCTTTCAAATCCAAACAATCAAGATAACAGCCGCACTGATCAGGATTCGGATTCCTGAATGGAACGATTGATGGCAATCCAAGAGAAGGAGTAAGCGTATGAAAATTCATGAATATCAAGCCAAGGAGATACTTCGCAAATTCGATGTCCCCATCCCGCGCGGGCAGATCTGCTCAACAGCGGACGGCGCCGAACGGGTGGCCTATCTTCTCGGCTCGGAGAAGGTGGTCGTCAAGGCGCAGATTCACGCCGGCGGCCGCGGTAAAGGCGGAGGCGTCAAAATAGCCAGTTCTCCACGGGAAGCGCTCCAGATCGCCAACAACATTCTGGGCATGAATCTTGTAACGCACCAAACCGGACCGAAAGGCAAAGAAGTATTAAAGGTTCTGGTCGAAGAAGGATTGCCTATCAAGAAAGAATTTTATGTCGGCATCGTTATCGATCGCAGCGTTAACAGTCCGGTTGTGATGCTCTGCTCGGAAGGCGGCGTTGAAATCGAAGAAGTGGCGCAAAGATCACCGGAAAAAATCCAAAAAGTCAGAATTACTTGCACAGGGAAATTGCTTCCTTACCAGGCTCGCACTCTCGTTTACAGCAGCGGCTTAAAGGGCAGGGAAGCACGTGCGATGATCGATTTCCTGCTGAAATTCTACAAGGTCTTTGCCGCCTGCGACGCCTCTCTCGCCGAAATCAATCCGGTCGTCATCACCGAAGACGAACGAGTCATCGCGCTGGACGCCAAAATCAATCTGGACGACAACGCCCTGTTCCGGCAGGAATTCCACGAATTACGCGACATCTCCGAAGAAGATCCCCTCGAAGTCGAATCGTCCATGCACAACTTGAACTACATCAAATTGAACGGGGATGTCGGCTGCATGGTCAACGGCGCCGGTTTGGCGATGGCGACCATGGATTTAGTCAAACTGGCGGGATCCATGCCGGCCAACTTTCTGGATGTGGGCGGCGCCGCCAGCGTGGAGCGCGTATCGGCCGCCTTCCGGATCTTAATGAAAGATAAAGACGTCAAAGCGGTTCTGGTCAATATCTTTGGCGGCATCGTTCGCTGCGACCGGGTGGCCAGCGGCATCGTGGAGGCGATGAAGCAGGTTAAAGTGAACGTCCCAGTCGTCACGAGGCTTCAAGGCACCAACGCCGCCGAAGCCCGAAGAATTCTCGACCAGGCGGAATTCCCCTTCATTGTCGCCGAAGGTTTAGCGGAGGCGGCGGAAAAAGCCGTTCAATCCATCCAACAAACAGCGGCGTAAAAATAGATTTTTGATCCAAACAGACAGGGCCTTCGTTTATGGCTCCTGTCTGTGTTGTTGGGGGGATGATGGGTTTGGAGTATGGATGCGCGCAAGAATCGCCTGCGCCTCGCCATAGGGATTTTTCAACGACTCCACGTCGATCTGTTCAAAACGCTCTCGCAGAAATTCTTCATAATCCGCAGGCATGATGAAAATCGACCGGCCCGGGGATAAAGAAGGAGATTCTTCTTTGACGTCGCAGATGCGATAACGGCGGTTGTTGATGTCCGCTTCGCTTCGATTCGCTTTTTCTTCCAGAAAATAGGTATACACATTAAACGTCAAGTTATTGAGCGCGGGATGAATGAACAACCGGTCGAATCCCAAATCATCGGGCGTCAAATGGCTATGCATGAGATGCTGCACGGCGCCGAATGTTCCGCCCCATGTTTCTTTGGAGGGATATTGCACAAAAAAACGATGCGCATTCCAGACGGTTATCGAACATAACAGCGCGCCGGCCAAAACAAGAATCCATGTTCGCGGCCGCCTCTCATCCGAAACCGATTGCCGGACATGCAGCAAGGACGCCAGCGGCAATCCCGCGGTAAGACAAACAAGCGGCCCGAACACTCCCGTTCGGAAACTGTTGGGCGCTTCCCGGGATAAACTCAGCACCCCTCCCGCCAGAGCTATTAAAAGAGTTAGCAAGATGGTTCTTTCGGCGGGCCGGTAAAATCGCATCAGAAGAAGAAGCAGCCCCGCCAAAAAAAAACCGCCCGTCAGCGGCTCGAGCAGCGGCTTCTTGGGAATCGTATGCCGGGGATTGTCATCGCCCTCCACATGAAGCATGCAGCCGTATTTCAAAATATTTTCTTTCAAGGGAGAAAACGAATCCTGCTGAAAGATCTCTTGTGCAAGAGAAACATGATCGGCGCGCGACAGAAAGATTCCCGGGGCGTTCAAGTAAAAATTCCAAAGCGGCGCAAAAACGAGAATCAGATGAACGCCGCAGACCAGCATCAGTTTTCCATACATCCGCCGTTCGGATTCAATGAAAGAAATGATATACAAGAGGGCTATCGCAGCCGTAGTGATCAGGATGGGAACGTAGGTATAAAACCCGAATCCGAGACAAACGCCCGCAACGGCGGCGGATCGGGGGCATTTCCAACGCTGGGCGCGGATAAAAAACGCCAGCGCGAAAATCGCCGCCAAGACATACCACTGCTGCAGCCATCCCCAGCGCCCAATCGTAACCTGCCAGGAATTGACGGCAAGCAGCAGCGCCCCCAAACGGCCGGCCCATGATCCCCACGCCCATTTACCCAAACAATAAACGCCCAACACGATCCCCAGCGACGGCGCCAATGAAAAGCACTTGATCAATAGAAACGATGAGCCGAACATTTTCGCCCCCAAAACTTGCATCACAAGATAAAGATTGGGAATGTCGAACGAACTGTTGTAAAACAGCGGCGTCGTTCGGAAGGGAGCGAGGCTGTGCTTGCCATATTCATGCAGGGCGGTCCAAAATGAAAACGTCTCATCCAGCCAGAGCCCGCAGGGAATTTCATCGATTCGGTAAAATCGAAAGACGGCGGCGATCAGGATGATGAACGACAGCCAGAAAGGATCGGATGGATCGATTCGCTCCCGGCTGCGCTTGGTCATGCTGAACACGCAAATCCAGGGAGCGATCACCCAGGGCGTCAGAGTCCACCAACACAACGGACGCAATTGAATGATCAAAAATGTCCACAAGACGAAGAGCAAACCGAAGCCGAAGAGGATCGGCCGTTGAATGATTCGGTTTCTTTCATATTCGTCATGAGAAAAATCCGCGTCTTCCAATTCGATTTCTTCAACCGATTTCCAATCCCAGTATTTCCTGCGGCAGCGCGCCGAAACCACGCAAGCCGCGCCCGCGCCCGCCAGGATCCCTCCGCTTATAGGCCATTTCCAAGCCAAGAAAACGGCGGCCGCTATAAAACAGATCAAGCCCAGCGCCAACAGATGTTGATGGGCGGCGTCCAAAAAATTTTTGCCTTTCAACAAGAACGCTTGCGTATATTCTTCGGTTCTGGAAGATCGCCCAAATCCGCCCCGGAAGAGCACGATTAGAACGATCGTCCCTCCCAATCCGATCAAAATGGTTTGCATTCGTACGCCCAGGGGATGAGTCAGCATATCGTCCGGAGTCGGTTGAAAAAACGCTTCGACGCCGGCGGCTAATATTTTCTCCGCGGGATGGCAGGCGAGACTGAAAGGGCGATTCAATCCTGTGACAAACGGGACAAGAAGATTGGGAGATTGATAGACGACGATTCTTCGCTTATCCGAATCCGCCGCCAGCAAATTTCCATCGGGCAAATATTGAAGCCGCCGGGGATGATCCAAACCGCGGATCTCGGCCAAGATTCGATTTTGCCGATCGATTTCGAGCAAACGTAAATTATCGAAATCAGCAATGATGTAAGTTTCATGCGGAGTTTGGACTGCATCATAGGGATGATGCAGATAGACAGTGCTTTCCCAGATGATTTCCCCGGCCGGCGATTGTTCAAACAGCCGGTTTTGCGTCTGGTTGACGACGAGCAGATTTCCATTCTCCAAATATTGAACGCTGCGGGTTCCCTGAGGAACGCTTATAGAACCGATCTGCCGGCCCTTTTCGTCCAGCAAACGGACGGCGTCTTCTTTATCGCTTACAGTAAGATAATACGGCTGAAGATTGTGGATTGTTCTTCCCGCAACGAAGTCGACGTCCTGAACGTCAGAGGGGCCGAAAGGGGGCGACGTCTCGCCGGTCTTCCAATTCACGACTGTCAAACCGCCGCCGCCGATCGAAACAACCAACTCGCTTTCAGAAAGAAACTCCATGTCCAAAGGAATGCCGGCAAGACCCGGAATTCTCTGGAGCAGGTTCTTATCCGCATCGAAAATGAGAATCTCGTTCGTCGCAGAA
Organism: Candidatus Omnitrophota bacterium; assembly: GCA_016934335.1. Lineage (GTDB taxonomy): Bacteria > Hinthialibacterota > Hinthialibacteria > Hinthialibacterales > Hinthialibacteraceae > JAFGTC01. Next base: position 21,007 of record JAFGTC010000160.1, read on the forward strand.
AAGTTGGGATTCAATTCTGTGGGGAAGCGGCATGCAGCGCAGAATAACAGCAGCAGGAAAACGAAGAAGAAAAACCTCAGATGCTCTATTCTCATGCCAATTCTCTCCCCTTTCGTGATGCGCCAGGATTCACTATCTACTCAAGAATAGCAGAATCATGCAAGGGAAAGAAATCCCCGAAAACGCTTCTCTCTTTAATACGCTTTCCTTTGATCCTTTCTTTACATCATTCAAACTTTACAGGATAGTAATATCAAGTTTTTCAAAGATGCGACGCCTATTTCATATGAATCCATGAGAGGAATAGACAGAGCATGAAGAAACAAGCCTTTACCTTAATCGAACTTTTGATCGTAGTCGCCATCATCGGCATACTCGCCGCGATTGCGGTTCCCAATTTTCTCAACGCGCAAATCCGAGCGAAAATCGCGCGCGTCCAGGCGGATATTCAAACAATCGCTCTGGCCATTCTAACCTATCAAACCGATCAAAATGACATCCCCGCCGATCAAAACACGGGGCCCTGGCCCTCGTACATGGTTTCAGACATCCCCGTTCTGACCACGCCGATCGCCTATTTAACCTCGATCCCCTCTGATCCCTTTAACCGCCGCAGCGATACCGGGAGCGCCGGCTGGGTTCCCGATCCCGAAAAGTTTCTTTCTTCGGAATATTTCACTCGAAAAGGATCGGCGGGAACCTTTTGGAGTCCTTTCATCGGGCCCAGCGAATACAACGGCGATCAGGATTTTCGCAGCCGATTGGCGATCGTGTATTCGGTGGGGCCGTCCATGATCCGCTACTACCCCGGCGAAGGATTCAATCGAGGATGCTGGCACATGGATTTCAACGCATCCAACGGCTTGAGATCGTTCGGATCCATCCGGCGATTCATCCCCTGATTCTTCACTCTTTCACATCGATGGTTGAAATCGTGTAGAAATGGTTTTCATCCATCAAATCGGGATCGAGCGCCAGGAATACGTCGCGATCCTCCTCGCCCGAATATAATTTCATTTTGATCGCATATCGCCCCGGGGCCAGCGTTTTGGGAATCGAGAATCTGTATGTTTCGCTGTAGGTTCTGTTGGGAGGTTCGGGCATCCAATTCCGGCATCCCGAATCCATTTCGAACGTTTCCATGCTGGGGCCCTCAAGCCGCAATTTCAGAATATAAGGATGATAGGCGGGCGCGACGCCCCGGTTTTCCCAAGCCAATGTGATTTCATGATCCTGCCCGATGCGCAGCGAGTCAGGCGTCTTGACTTGGTGAAGAAAGAACCAATATCCGCAGCGATTCAGCAATTCATCGGAAAGTTCGCGATTTTCCGTCAGCCATACGCGGGCGTCGCCGTGATACCCGATATAACTGGCGTGCAGCAGGTTCAAAGCGCCTCGAAACATGTCCGCACCGCTTTTTCCCTTCCCATATTTTTGAAGCGACGATCCCTCCGCCCCCAGCCAATTGCCGTTCCGCCGGACGGCCGAATAATGCTCGAGTTCAAAAACGGTCGGCGTCTTTCGATGCGCATCCTCAAAAAATTCGGGGCTGCGCACGGTGTATGAGTCGGAATATCCTCTCAAATATCCATTCACAAGAATGCTGTCGTCGCGATACGAAATTCCATGATCCAGGATGTATTGGTGCATTTTCTTTTGATCTTCGGCATCCGTTATGCTGTAAACAAAATCGTCCGTAATCACCAATGGCGACTTTTTGAAATACTTGAGATATAAATCCACATGAATTTTCCTCGGCGCCCACCCATATTCCAAACGGCTGCCGGAGTGAGTGTGCCCTTCCCCCCAATCGCCGATGCCGCCGATATCCACATAGCGAATCCAGGGTTTGCCGTCATACCGGGCAGAGAAGGCGCGCAGAAAATTCTCCAGTTTTTCTAAAAAAACGGGATCGTCAAAGACCGGCTCCCATGGGCCGTCCGGGCCGGTTTTCTCCCCATTGCGATAATATCCCCCTTTGGCGCCCGCCTCCATGACCCATTTTGGCGTTGCATATTGCTGCTCGATGCGATCAGTGCTTGTCTCTTTGCAGCTGATGCGAAAAGAAATTCCCAATCCTTTTGCCGTCCATTTATCGGTATCCGTTCATGGCTTACAAGAGCAATTAAAATGTAGAAACTATCCGAGGCGATTGGATTGACTCAGTCATTTGGGATCCTCCCA
>JAFGTC010000161.1 GCA_016934335.1 Candidatus Omnitrophota bacterium
CGGGGGCTTCGACGGCCTCCGCATTCACGGCGTTTTTAGCCAAAATATCATACAGCGCGCTGGAATCGGCGGCCGGTTCGGGCGGGACGCCGGAGGCTGCCGGTTGGGGAGAAGCGGGCGCCGATGCGGAAGGCGCCTCGGCGGCATGCTCTAGCGCCGCTTTTTGATTGAAATATTCCTGCATATTTTTCAGGATGACATTATCTAAATTTTCGATCCGGGGCGCGTCGGTCGGCACATTCTGGAGGTGCTGGTTGGTTTCTTCGATTAATTTTTGATTGTAGGCGGAATCGGGCGAGGGGACGAACGCCGGCGATGCGGCGGTTTGAGCCGGCGGGGATTGATTGACCGGGATTTTGGCGATGATTTTCGCTTCCGGCGCCTGCATGCTTTTTAATTGCGCGGAAGTCAACTGATTGCGATTCAGAATATCGTAGAACGATTGCCCCTGATATTGCCTCCCGCTCCCGGCATACGATGAATTCGCATAAGACGAGGAGGCGTTGGACAGAGAATAATTGCGGGAAAGGGGAATATATTGCCCGGCGGCGGACGTCTGATCGGCCATTTTTTCCTATCCTTTGGTTCACTACGGGTGCTGGATAGGATCTTGTGCAGATTTCGTGCCAGATTGGGAGGTTGGGAGGATCAATCGGATTGTTGGAGCATCTCTTCGAAGTCTTTTTCGGACAATATGGTCAATCCCAATTTTTCCGCCTTGTCGAGTTTGGAGCCCGCCTTTTCACCGGCCAGGACAAAATCGGTTTTTTTGCTGACCGAGCCGGTTACGCGGCCGCCGCGCTGTTGGATCAACTCGGCGGCTTCATCCCGGGTGTAGCGAGTCAGGGCGCCGGTGAGAACCACGGTTTTTCCGGAAAAAGGCGTTTCGGCCGGTTGGGAGGCCTCGATGATCTCCTGCTCGAAGGGAAGCCCCGCTTCTTGAAGGCGTTGGAGTTCTTCCCGGTTTCGATCCTGCTGAAAGAAGTCGTAGACCGTTTCGGCGACGGTGGGGCCTACTTCGTTGATTTGCGAGAGTTCTTCGATTGACAGATCTTTCAAATCCCAGATCGATCGGCGTCCCTGCATGAGAACGGAGGCGAGGTGGCTGCCCACATGGCGGACGCCGATGGCGAACAGCAGCCGATCCGGCGGGCGCTGCCTGCTTTTTTCGAGCCCATCGAGGACGTTTTGGGCGGATTTATCGCCCATGCGCTCTAGATTGGCCAATTGTTCATGCCGGAGATGATACAGATCGGAAAGATGCGTCACGAGTTTTTGCTCCACCAGCGCTTCGATCAGCATCTCGCCGATGCCTTCGATGTCCATGGCGCTGCGCTGAACGAAATGGGCGATGCGGCGCTTGAGTTGGTCGGGGCAGGACAGGTTGATGCAGCGGTAGGCGACTTCATCGCCTTCGCGCAGGATGTCGCCGCCGCATGAGGGGCATTTCATCTCGGGGTTGTATTCTTCTTGGCCGCCGTCGCGATGTTCAACCAGTACGCGAACGACTTTGGGGATGATTTCGCCGCCCTTTTGAATGACGACGCGGTCGCCGATGCGGATGTCTTTCCGTTTGATCTCTTCAAAATTGTGAAGCGTGGCGTGGCGGATGGTCGTTCCGGCGAGAAGAACCGGCGCCAGGATGGCGCGCGGCGTCACCGCCCCGGTGCGGCCGACGCCCAGTTCGATGTCGCGCAAGGTTGTTTCCGCTTCTTCGGCGGCGTATTTGTAGGCGATCGCCCATCGGGGGCTTTTGGATGTGAATCCCAATTTATCTCGATGGGCGAATTGATTGACTTTCACGACGATGCCGTCCACTTCGAAATCGAGTTCGCGCCGTTTTTGATCCCATTCGCGGGCGCGTTCGATGACGGAGTCGATGGACATTTCCAGCGTACAGCCGGGCGCCAGGCGAAAGCCCCATGTTCGGAGACGCTCCATCAACTCGAAATCCGCGCCGTACTCATCGCCCTGCAGCTCGCCGATGGTATGGACGAAAAGATCGAGAGGGCGTTGGGCGACTTGTTTGGAGTCCAGCAGTTTCAACGTTCCCGCCGTGGCGTTGCGGGGATTAGCGAAAGGCGCCAATCCGTTTTCTTCACGCTCCTGATTCATTTTTAAGAACGCTTGGGACGGCATGTAGATTTCGCCGCGCACATCCAAAAAGGCGGGGACGCCCTCGCCGTGCAGCCTCAGAGGCAGGGAGCGGATGGTGCGCACATTCTGGGTGACGTCGTCGCCCTGCTTCCCGTCGCCGCGCGTGACCGCCCGTTCGAAGACGCCGCCGCGGTAGAGCAGGGAAATGGCGACGCCGTCGATTTTGGGCTGGACGATGTAAGAAGGAGATGCGCCGTTCAAGCCTTTCACGACGCGCCCGTGAAAATCGCGCAGTTCTCCCTCGGAATAGGTATTGCCGATGGACAGCATCGGAGTGCGGTGCGGGACTGTTTCGAATTCCTCCAGAGGCTGTCCGCCCACGCGCTGAGTGGGAGAATCGGGGCGTAGGAACCGGGGATGCTTTTTCTCGAGATCTTCGAGTTCGCTCATCAATCGATCGAAGTCCTGATCGGATATTTCGGGCTGAGCGAGAACGTAATAGAGGTATTCGTGGCGGCGAATCTCGCTGCTCAGTTCCTGAATGCGCTTTTCGATCGATTGGGGCTCGGCGGACATCGGTTTTTTTTCACTCTTTCTTGAATCTATTCTTCTTCGGAGGCCGGTTCGCTCCGGTTGATCTCGTTCAACAAGGCCATGCGAACGCCGAGAAAACCGGCCAGGACGCCGTCTTCGAAGTTGAAGCGGGAATTGTTCATCAATTCGGGATAATCCTGCGGATTGCGCAAATCTTCGGGCGTGACGCCGGGAATGAACTCGCGCGCGATAGACAACACTTTTTTGTGCTGATGTTCGATCATTTCATCCAGCAGCCGAATCAAGTCGCTTCGCTTTAACATGGGAGCATCTTTCTCAATTCAGCACCCGTCGAAGGACGCCCGAGCGATCGATCCATAGAGCGCGCACCACGTCGAAGTGCGAGCGGGAGATTTTCCACCGCTTGTCTCCTTCGGTCAAATCGTTGGGAAGATCTTTGACGTATTCCGAAATGAGCGTGGCCAGAAATCCAAAGGCGTACCGCGGGGTGCCCAAGTTGGAGAGCGTGTCTTTGAGATAGACAAAATCGAATCCCTCTTCGAACATTTCGTTGAGCGAGACGGATTCCGCTTCGCGGTTTTTGCAGACGTTCAAGCGCTGATTGGCGATTTCGTAGAGTTCCTGGCCGCTCCATTTCAGTTCGGGCACCAGATTGGATTTATCCAGGCGCATGTGCTTCAGCTGATCGGCGCTGGCGTTGCGGTGGATGGAGTCCATCTCGATGGGCAGGAACAGTTTCAAGCCGAGCCGCGGGTATTGAAGCAGTTTGATGTCGAGCAGCTTCTCGACGAATTGGCGCATCAGACCGTCGCTGATGCTCAAGAGGGAGGGTTCGTCCACGCGATCCATGAGGACGTACACGCCTCTGTAGCCGTAGACTTCCAACAGATCCATGAAGCGCTCCAAGAGCAGGTAGCGGCTGGATTCATCCACCCCGTTGGGGAGGACAAACTCTTTGCGCTCTTTGCGGGTGACTTTGGCGAGCAGCGAGGAAAGGTTGGAGGAGTTGCGGGGAAGGATTTTCACGCCGCGCGTCGCCCAGGCCGACTGGGTGCGAGCGCTCAGGGCGTCCCACGCCCACCATCCCCATGTTCCCAGCAGGCCGAGAATTCCCAGGCCGTAGAACAGTTTGTTGAACATCGATTCCATGCCGGCGAACCAGGGAATCAGGGCGACGGCGATGCTGACCAGAGAAAGAATCGCCATGAGGCCCCATTTCAGAATGGGCCGCCAGCTGAAATAGCGGATCAGTTTTTTCATTTGATGCAAGGCTTCCGAGGTGGTTTTGCGATCGGAGTCATAGTACAGGGATGTCAGCAGCATCCAGTACATTTTCTGCTTGCGGGTCATGTCTTTCTTGATCGAGTTGCTTTCCAGAATTTGATCGACGAATTGAGTGACGCCCAGGGAAAGGACGGCGTCCAGGTGGTCGCCGATTTTCCATCGTTTGACAACGTCCTGGGCGGCCTGGCGGTCGTCGGCGCGGGCGCCGATGGCTCGCCGAAAGCGGGAAAGGAACGGGTTGAAGTCGATATACTCGATTAAAAAGACTTTTCCCTCGGGATTCTCTTCATTGAACTTATCCAAGCGGCGGCGAATCATCAGGCGCAGCGCGCTTTTTCCGCTGCCTTTTTCGCCGAAGGCGATCGCCGGCGCCGCCATTTGGGGATTGCCGTACATGCGATCGAAACTCCAATGCACGACGGAGCTGTCCAGCGACGATAAAATGATGTCTTTGTCCGCATCTTCGCAATTAAAGGGATCTTCCGCCAATCCCCAGTGGTTTCGCCATTTTTGTGTAAACATTCCTCTTCCCTTCTATATGGAATTTTTCAGGATCAAGCCGTCTCGTTCATCACGCTCCATCCACAGGGCGGATGAAGCGCGATGAATTTCTATTTTTATGTTTTCAACAATTCAAATATCGCGATGCAGCATTGCGTTTTCGCTTTGTTTAAAAATATCGTTATTTATCGGTTTGGAGAAGGATCATTTCACGGCGGCGCCGAGAATAAACAATCGAATCATTTACTGCGTGATGCGCCCGCCAGGCGGCGCTAGGAGCGCTGGCAGTCTTCGTTCGGAAGACGACCCTCGATAAGTCTGGATGAATTCGGCGTCTGCGCCGGCTCAGGAACTGCATCGTAATATTCAATTTCACGGGCTTCATACCCGATATCATTCCGTTCATATAGCAGTGAATGACGGCGGACGCGATAGTTGCGGCGCGTCCAATTTCCCTGGGAATCATATTCTTCTTCGTAATAGCAGCTGCTGATTTGAGGATCGTTTTGCAAAACTGAAATGGGGATGGGATCGAAAAGTCCGAACTGTTTGTCGGCGACTTCGCTGATGATCCATCCATCGGCATTGTACGTTTTGGCGTCGATCTGGCTTCCCAGGGAATCGTGCGTGAAGATAACCCGGCTGGAGGTCGATCCATCCCTGGCGAAATATTCTTCTTGGATTCGGCGGCCGTTTCTATCATAGTAGAACGCCCATTGCATCGGCTTGCCGGATATTTGCGCGAATTGAAGATCGTTATGGCTGCGGCTGTATACGATGCGCTTGACCGGCCCCGCCAGGCCGTCGCGCTGCAAATCGGAGCCTTCAATGCGATTGTAGGCTTTGGGGCCGTTTACCCAGAACAGGATCGCCATAAACAGGATTAAAAAACTCAGCGCGCCGGCGACGGTTTTGTATGTAATTCGCTGCTGGGGGTAGAGACGCCAAACGGGGGGATCGGCGCAGACAAGATCGTCCGCAATCGGCGGCCATTCTTCCGTGATATCTTCCCGGTTCATTTCCTGCGGATCGGTCTGCCTTGCATACTCATCGGATTCGAGCATGAGTCTCTTCTCCCAGCCAGACTTTATATCGCTATTGTAACGATATTGTTTCTTTTTTGTAACGGAATTTTTGGAAAGCAATCACCATGGCTTCTCGCCGGTGATGTGGAAATGAGCCAGCTGCGCGGCGCCCATCAGCGAGGAATTGCTTTTTAACACATAGTCGGAGTCGCTCATCCAACGGCGCTTACAGCGGATGAAGGCGGGGGATAATCCGCCGCCGGTCAGGTGAATCTCGGAGGAGAGAGGGATGCGGCCGGCCATTTCCTGAATATGAAGAGCCATGTATTGGTTGTTGCCGCGAATGATCGCCATGAGGATGTGATCGCGATCGGTTTCGAGCGTAAGCCGCGAGAGGGAGGCGCGGCGGTCTTCGGTGCTGTAGCGGTCGCCGGCTAAAAATACTTCATAGTCGGGAAGATCCCACGATTCGCCGCTTTCAAAATAGGCTTCGATGACGTGGGGGATATGGCGGTTGTAGAAATCGTCTTCGGGAATGTCGCGGCAGAAATTCTGATGATGCCATTCCAGCGCTTTGCCGCCTGTGTTGAGAACGTACAGGGTGCACCAGAGATCGGGGATGACATGGCAGCGGACGTTGTAGCGGCGGCCGGGGATGGAGCGGGAGAGCCCTATGGAAATAATTTCGCAAGTGCCGCAGATGTCGAGAATGGCGCCTTCCCGGGTGACGCCGCCGTTCAAAGCGGCGCACATGGCGTCATTGCCGCCCATCAGAACGGGCGTTCCAGCGCGGATGCCGGTTTCATCCGCCCATCGAGGCAGCAGTTCGCCCACCGGCGCCCAGCTGTCGACGATGGGGGGGAGTTTTTCGATCGGGATCTTCAGGGCGTCCGCGATTCGGCTGTTCCAGGCGCCGTCGTTGGCGGCGGTGTTGTAGAGAGCGGTGAGCGAGGCGGTGGAGGGATCCATGCCCCAGTCGCCGGTCAGGCGTTTTCCGAAGAGAGTGTTCGTATGGCCGAAGAAGGCGGCCTGCTTGAAGATTTCCGGCTGATGCTCCCGCCACCATAAAATCGTGGACGCCGTGCATCCTCCCGAAACGGGCAGGTTGCCGGTTTGCTGGAGAAGCGTCTCTTCGCCGATCGCGTCTCGAATGGACTGCGCCTGCCGCCGGCTGCGCCCGTCAAGGAAAAGAACCGCAGGCGTCAAAGCTTCGCCGCGGGCGTCTAATGCGACGGCGCCGGGCGTGGATACGGATAATCCAACCGCTTGAACGTCGCGGATCTGGGGTTTCAGCCGGCTGCAGCAGAACAGAAAGGCGTTCCACCAATGATCCGAATCGATGTCGCGCTGCCCGCCTTCGCGGATATTGATGGGATAAGCCTGTTCGGATTCCGCGGCGATTTCTCGGGCGTCGCGAACGACGGCCATTTTCATTTTAGTCGTGCCGGCATCAACGGCGAGAACAGCAGTCATGGCATCGATCCGGAAATGTGGATTTTATTCATCCAGAAGTTGCGCATCCATCAGGGCTTGGCGCACGGCTTTCCGATCCGCGCTTTCGAGGCGTCGCAGGGGATGACGGGGCCAGCCGCCCGCCAGACCGGCGGCGTCCATGGCCGCTTTGACGCCGGGAACGCCGTACGCTCCGCTGATGCGCTGATTGGCTTCTTTCATGCGTTCGTGCAGGTTCTGTCCTTCGGGCGAACCGCCGGCGCGGCCGAAAGTCCAAAGTTCGTAAGCCTTGTGGGGAACGGCGTTTCCCAGACTGACGATGCCGCCGCGCAATCCCTGCGTCAGGGTGGGATACATGAAATTGGCGGAGCCCGCCATGACGCAGAAATTCGGGCTGTTCAGGGGAATGAAATTTTCGATGCCGCCGGGCGCGCTGTCTTTCATGCCGGCGATGTTGGGATGCCGGGCCAGTTCGGCGACGGTTCGCGGCGCCAGGGTCACGCCGGTGAAGCCGGGAGCGTTGTAGAGCAATACGGGAATCTCGGCGGCGTCCGCACAGGCGGTGAAATAATCGATTAAAACCTCATGAGTCATCTGCTTGCGGAAATAGGAAGGCGTAAGAAGCGTCGCATAATCGGCGCCGGCTTTCGCCGCAAAGCGAATGAACTCAACCGACAACTCGGTGCTGTCGTAGATGCAGCCGGCCATAACCACCTGGCCGGCCGCTTTGTAAGCGAGGATGACTTCCAGAATTTTTTGTTTTTCCGATTCGCGCAGGCAGCGGTTTTCTCCGTTGCTGCCCAGCGCCAGAAATCCCTTGACGCGAGACGCCGCATAGACGCGCATATTGGATTGAAGCGCTTTGTAGTCGACGCTCATGTCTTGATGAAAGGGCGTGGCGAGGGGCAGGAAAACGCCTTCCAACTTTTGAGAAGCGACCATGTTTTTTCTCCGCACATTTCGACGCTATTTTCGAGCCGCCAGATACCCCCAGACGTAGGCGTTGGCGGCCATCGGGCGGTGCACGGTGAATTCGCACATGATGGGATTCCAGAAAATATCCCAATAGGATTCCATGATCGGCCATTCCTCCGCCGGGGGATATAAGAATGGTTGGGCGATTTTTTGCCCGAAATAATCTGTTCTTTCTTTGGGATTGACCGGCCCGAAGATCGTCAATCCTTCCGGCGGCATCTGGCCGGTCTGTCTGGAATCCAGATGGAGAGGATTTTGCGGCCATCGATGTCCCAATCGGGTAGTGTAGCAAAGATTGAGGGGATTGGCGCCCGCGCCCGCCTGGCAGGCGAGAACGGCGGCTTGGAGATATTTGACCTGGCCGGTGAGGGCATGGGCGCGTACAAGGCTGACGGCGTCGGGGCTGCTCATGGAAGTTGCAGGCGGCGCCCAGTCGTTTTTCGTCCAGCGGAATCCGGTTTTTTGCTGGGTTCGAATCCGGTCTTCGGCTTCTTTAATGATGGCGTTTTTGCAATATTCTTTGAGTTGAGGGTCGGCGCCCGGTTGATCCGTCCTGGCGTACACCCAGGCGGCGTCGCTCTGATTATGATCTTCCCAGACAGACAATTCGGCTTTGGGATCGTTCAAACGGGTTGTGTCCGCGAATAGGCGGCTCCAGGATTCGTCGCCGGTCAGGCGGAACAATTCGGCGGCGGCAAAGTTGCGGGCGTCGCGCACGGCGTGGTTATCGTCCATGGGGCGGATCTCCATGCCGTTGCGGATTTGCGGCTTGAGATTGTTCCAATCGGTGGATTGATATTGCGTCTCCGCCCATTGCATGGCGCGCAGGGCGCTTTGGCGATAGAGATCGGCCAGGGAAGCGAATTCCTGCGCCTCGGTCTCCGGCTGGAGCGTCTTCAAGGCTTCCAAAACGAAAGCGGCGCGAGCGGCCGTCCCCGCATAACCATAGCTGGACCAGACGCCCGGGGCATAGGCCATGACCGTCAGCGATTCCTGCCAACTGCATTCTCCGAACTTGGGGTGCTCTTCCGATTCGACGCCGCCGCGGACGCCGCCTTCGGGCGTCTGCAATCGCCGGTAGAAATCGAGGTTGAAGAGGGCTTCGTCGACGATGTCGGGAAGCGCATTGCCGGATTCGGGGATGTTCAACGAGAGGGAGGAAAAATAGTCGGGATGCATTTCGGCCAGTTCCAGCAGCAGCACGGAGACGCGCAAGTGTTGGATGCGCCGATCCCAATCGCCGGCGTCCATCAATCCGCCCCAGGCGCCGGCGACCTCTTCGTCGGTTTTTCCGGCGACCAGATTGCGGAAGTTATCGGGATCCTGATCGCTCAATCCATTGCGCGAATCCATCAAGCGGGTGGTCGAAGCGTAAATCTTCATCCCGTCGCCGGGATGGAAGGGCCGCGGGCGGATGAAATCGGTGAAAGGCTCCTGCAGGGCGACGCCGCTGCGCTGATGATAAAAGCCGCGGGCGGAGGTGATGAATGCGCTTCTCCAGGCGTTCTCCGAAATGGGGAAGGGGTAGGAGCAGCCGATATTTTTCACATAGACGCGGTAATCGCCCGGCGCTGAAACGGCGCTGAAATCCAATTCGTAGACGTTGGTCAAGTTGAAATTATTTTTGTACGCGTCCTCGTCCTGCACTTTGGCCGATTTGGAAAGCGTCGCCGTGCTCGAGTAGACGATTGCGCCGGCTTCATTGTCGATCAGGGAAAAAGAGATGCGGCTGCCAAAATCGAGGCCGCCGCCGCTTCCCATCCAGCAGGAAAGAAAGGCGGTTTTGACGGGATCGCTGGGGCGGAAGCCGATTTGGCTGACATGAACGGATTCGCTGCGCATTTTCTGCGGTTGATAAACGAACTCGACCGGTTCGAGATCGGCGTTTGCAAACTGAATGTCATAAAGAGCATCGGTTTGTAAGGAATGAGGGAGTTGGAGAAACAGATGATGCTCGACCGGCGCGTCGAATTGCCACGAATCGATGCGGGCGATATTGATCGGCTTGCTTTTCCGGTGAATCGCCTTGGGATGTTGGGGCGTCTGGTAATGATCGTCGTCGGCGGAATGAATCGCGACGTTCTGCGGATCGGTCATGGGAGAAATATCGAAATGTTCGCCCACAAATTGATCGAAAGGCATAAAGACGTCTGCATTTTTGCCGACCAATGCGCCGATCCGGCGCCCCTCCCGGTAAAGCCATGCGTTCTGATGATCTTGTCGGACTTCGTCGCCGTTCTGTTTGACATAGGGGATTTGGCGGCCCGTCTCAACGCCTCCATTCTGAAAGACGATTTCGATTCGATTCGGCGACGCCATGCCGATGTGACTTATTTCCAAAGCGACGCCTTGGCGCCCGAACGGGGAGGCGATGCAGAGCAGTAAAAAAATGAAGCGTTTTATAAACATGATTGCATGAATTCCTGTTCAATGATCTGTCTTTAATCGATGATTGCATTAAGTTAGGGTACCACGCATCGTAGAAGCGATGGAAGGCGCTTGATAGGAAGACAAACAAGCCGGTGTATGAGACTATTTAGTGGAGTGGCGCCATGGCTTTAGAATTTGTACGATGCGTTCTGAATCTTTCGGATGGGATGGATGGAGTCCCCCGCCTCTTCCGATGCTTCAACAAGACGCTAAGGTGAGAAGAATAGATCCTCAAAGGTTGGGAACGAAAAATCATAGTGGACTTAATGCATTAGCATGATTTTATACAGAAGATGAAAAATCTCGTCACTATCTCATTTTTGCGCCGTTTCTGGGATCTTTCCTGGCCGACCGTGCTTTATTCGATATTAGAAAGCGCGGTGGGGATCGTGGATATTTTTCTGGCTAGTTATCTGGGGGCCGAAGCGGTGGCCGCCATTGGATTCTCGCGCCAGATTTATTTGATCATGATGATCGGGACATTATCGATCACGACGGGGACGATTACGCTGGTTTCTCAATCGTATGGCGCCAAACGCTATGACACCGCATCCTCAGCGGCTTCGCATTCGCTGTTTTTGTCGATGCTGGCCGGAGTTGTTTTAGGAGCGGTCGGCGTTTGGCTCGCACGCCCCAGCCTGCTGCTTTTGGGAGCGGAATCCCAGGCGCTGGAAGGGGGGACTCTCTACTTGCGCGTTTTGATGGGCGGGGTGGTTTTTTTGATGATCAATTTTTCCACCAATGCGATCTTCCGTGCATTGGGAGATATGGTAACGCCCTTGAAAATCGCGAGCTGGGTTAATGTATTAAACGTCATCTTCAGCTATGTATTGATTTTCGGCGTCGGGCCGTGCCCTGCGTTCGGCGTTATGGGCGTCGCCATGGGAACCATTCTTGCGCGCGCGGTGGGATCGGTGATAGCCATTCAAATGCTGAGAAAGCCGGGTCGTTTGGTGCGCGTATCGATGCGCGCGCGGTGGGATTTATCGATCTATCGGGGAATTTTATCCGTTGGGCTGCCTTCGGGCTTCGCGGGATTTTTTCGAAACGGCGCGCGGATTCTTTTTTTCCGAATCCTGGCGGTTACGGCGGCGGGAACCACGGCTGTGGCGGCGGCGACCATTGGATTTCAGATCCGGACGTTTGTCATCATGCCGGCGTTGGCGTTTCAAGTGGCGACGGCTACGCTGGTCGGTCAATCCATCGGCGGACAGAAAATCGATCAGGCGGAAGCCTACGGGTGGACGGCCATCCAGTTCTGCAGCGTTCTCATGGCATTGGCCAGTCTGCTCATTTTCCTGCTGCCGGAGCAGATTATGAGGGTGTTTTCCGATTCCGCCGGGGTTATCGAAGCGGGATGTTGGGCGCTGCGCTTCATCGCCTTGGAGCAGCTTTGCAACAGCATTTCGATTATCATCAGCGGAGCGTTGACCGGGGCTGGCGATACTCGCCCGGCGCTTCGGTATACGATCTGGTCGCAATGGATGCTGATGCTTCCCCTCGCCTATTTGCTTGTCTATTGCACATCGTGGGATGTTTCCGGGGCCTGGCTGGCCTGGGGCTTTGCGCCTATTTTACAACTTCTTCTTACTTTTCGCCGGTTTTTGCAGGGCAATTGGAAAGAAATACGCGTCCCCGGCGTCATCAGCGACATCAGTGATCAGTAACGTTTTTAAGGTGATACTGGCAAAAGTAATTCGCATCCCATTGGATTCGATCCCCCTCTTTTATGCGCCAACAGGTCATGATCGTCGTGAGCGAGGGGAAGGGGGGCGATGTTGAAATCGGAGAGGGTTCGGAGTTGGCTATGCTGAAAAGAGAGCGCTGCTTCTCTTCGGACTGGATGGTGATGGAAAACGAAAGGCATGCACCGGTCGGGACTTCCAGCAGAAGAATATTCGTCAGGCCGCTGCAATCCAGCTGGGCGTCGCCGCTGAGGATTCGAAGATAGGTCAGCAAATGGTTGTCCAAGCGGTCGGGCGTATAGACAAGCGCCAGCGAATGATCGTTTTTCAATCGGGCGCGAATGGAGGAGGCGTCGGCGGGGAAGCCGATTTTGTCCAGCGGCGGATACCATAGCCAAGGCGGATAATGCCAATCGACCAACAGCATGGGGAGAATAAAGGGAGAGAGATTGGTCTCCACTTGAGAAGCGTCCACATTCAGACCGAAAACAAGATCGCTGGGGGAAGAAGAGGAGAGGCGGCTTACAATCGAAGCGTCGGGCATCGTCAGAACGGGGGGCGCCGCCGATAAGTTCGTTGTCGAGTTGAGAATGGTTATTTTTCCGTTGGATCGGTTGTTTTGAATGTGGACGTCCCAGTCCAGAGCGGCGTGGCTTTTAAAAAAAAGCTGCTCATGCTCCCGGTACACGGAATTCAAGGGAGAGAGGCCGTACATTTGTTCGAACGTTTTTTTCCATTCCGATCGGACGGCGTCGATCAGCATGCGCTGGCTGCGCATTTCGAGCCGGCCGCTCCATCGATGGGCTTGTTCGGAAAGCGTCCGGTAGGATTGCAGAATTTTCTCTACAGACGGCTCTGTTTGTGGAAAGGCGCAGGAAGAGAAAACACCCGCCAGAACGGTCAATCCGATATACAGACAGAGAAAAGGGCGCAGCATAAAAAAACCTCGAATTAAAGGGCAAAACGATTCAATGTCATACGTCTTCTTATGGAATTGTCTTCATACTAACTCGGAGTCGACGATTCGAAAATAGTTCCGGTCTCTTTCTAGTAAGACGTTCTATTTTTAACGAATTGGGTTTAAAATAGAAACGATGGCATGAATGATATTTTATGATTGGGAGAGCGATTCTAGAATTTTAGGCCTTATCGCGGGAATTTAGTTGAAGGCAATCATCCTCCCATTTTTTAACAATCACTTTGTGTGAACATTCATTCGAGGGAGACTATCCAAAATGGATCCCTTTTCTACGCACACCGTGGACGTCATCAAGCCGGTCGTCGCGGGGCGGTTTTATCCCGGCGACCCCGCCGAATTGGCGCGGGACGTTCAACGTTATTTAGACGAGGCGGAAACGGAGCCGTCGAAGAAGCCGGTGCTGGCGGTATTGTCGCCTCATGCAGGATACGTATTTTCAGGACCGGTCGCCGGGTATTCGTTTCGGCATGTGCAGAACCAGAATCCCGATACGGTGTTGATTGCGGCGTTGTCGCATCATTTTTCGTTGGACGGCGGATGCGTGCTGCCCGCCAAACAAATCGAAACGCCGCTGGGTCGGATCGCGGTCGATTTGCGGTTGACGACGAAATTATTGGATCAGGGCCCCCCGATTTTCGCCGACGCCGAACCGTTTCTCACCGAGCATTCGGTGGAAGTCAATCTGCCCTTTGTACAAACCGTATTTCCCAACGCCATGGCGGCCGCCATACTGATCAGCCGGGCCGATGAATCGCTCTGCCGCAAAATCGGACAGCGAATCGCCCAGGCTCTGCGGAGCCTGCCTGAACGCCGCGTTCTGATCGTCATTTCATCCGACATGAGCCATTATCCTCCCTACGACGTGGCCAACCGCATCGACAAGGAGATGCTGGCTTCGCTGGAAACCCTCGATCCGGCGTCCATCTCGTCCGATCTGGATCGGTTGGGGCGCGACGCGTCGAAAAATGTGCATTGCGTCATGTGCGGCGGATCGGCCATGTTGTCGGTGGTGGAGGCCGCGCGGGAACTGGGCGCTCGCGAAGCGCGCACGCTGTGCTACCGCAACAGCGGGGACGCATCGTTCGGAGACAGCCATCGCGTGGTGGGGTATGGATCGTTGGCTATTTATGCCGGGGAGAAGGAAGACGACGATCCGCCGGAAGAAGAAAATCAGAGCGAGGAATTCGATCTTACCCATGAAGACAAGCGCACTCTTCTCGATATCGCCCGGCGAAGCGTTTACGCCGTGCTCAGGAAGGAATCCTACGAGCCCTTTACGGATCGCCCCAATTTGAAGATCCATACGGGGATTTTTGTGACGTTGAAAAATCACGGCGAATTGCGGGGTTGTTTGGGGCGCTTCGACTCGGGAGATCTTCCCTTGGAGCAGTTGACGGCGGTTATGGCCGCTCAATCGGCGACGCATGATATTCGCTTCAAGCCGGTTTCGCTTCTGGAAATTCCGGATATCGACATTCAGATCTCTGTTTTGACGCCCCGCCGGCGCGTGAAGGATGTCAGTGAAATCGAGGTTGGAAGACACGGCCTGCAGATTATGGGGCGCAGTTCGTTCGGCATCGTCCGATCCGGCACTTTGCTGCCGCAGGTGGCCGTCGAACAAAAATGGAATGTTAAGGAGTTTCTCAACGCCACCTGCGTGAAAGCGGGATTGGATGCGGAGACCTGGAAGGATCCGCATACGGAAATTTGGACATATGAGGCCTTGGTGTTCGGCGACCTGGATTTTAATCCGCCGCCTTATGCAGAACTTACTTCCTGATGAATTTTTACGAATCCCTATCTTATTACAATCGCTTTAACCAACTTTGCCGGGAGCGGGGAGCGCCTCTCGATGTGGAGGCGGGCGACCGGCTTGTTTATCAGGGGCGCGCCTATATTGTGGCGGCCGCCCAGGGGGATGCACTGGCGTTGGTGGATGATTTGACCGGCATTCCGCTGGAGCCGACTCAGATTCTGTATGTTCATGAATGGGAAGCCGACGAGAGCTGCTTCTTCCTCCCGCGCATCGAGCAGATGTTGGAAGTCATTCATCGCCAAACCGGTCTTGATCCCATGATGACTCCCGGCGTGAAGGAGACAAAACCCGTCTGGCAGCTGAGTCATCCTGCAGCGCCTCCCATTGTCAGCGATTCGTTGGAGCGCGGTCTATTGGAACTGGCGATTCGGGTGTTGGAGGCGGCTGGATCGGAGCCTCAGGAAGCCAGCGAGGAAAAGACAATCTTATGAATCAGCGCGGTCAGGTTTTTTTGTATGGCTCCGGAGGGCACGCCAAGGTGGTTATGGATATCCTTCGCCTGAAGGGGGCGGCGGTCGTCGCTTTGCTGGACGACGACGAATCGCGCACCAATTTGGATGTCATGGGCGCGCCGGTTGTTCATTCCGATCAGGCGCTGCAGACGTTGAAAGATCAGGATGTCTTGTACGGCATTATCGCCATCGGCGCCAATCGCATTCGGATGGAAAAGGCCGCTTTGATTCGTTCAAGAGGATATGAATTGCTGAGCGCCGTTCACCCGGCGGCGGTGATCGCCGACAGCGTTTCGCTCGGCTTGGGGACGGTGGTCATGGCGGGAAGCGTGGTCAACTGGGATGCGGAAATCGGAGAAAATGTGATTTTGAATACGGGCTGCACGGTCGATCATGACGCCAGGATCGGCGACGGCGTTCATCTTTCGCCCGGCGTCAATGTGGGCGGCGGCGCGGTGATCGGCGAAGGCTCGCATATCGGCATCGGCGCGTCCGTGCTGCCGGGGGCGTCAATCGGGGCGAATGTCATCGTGGGGGGCGGTGCGGTTGTGATCAAAGACTTGCCCAGCGGAGCGACCGCCGTGGGCGTTCCGGCCCGAATCATTAAACAGGCGTGACGCTTCTCGTTCCGCAGATCCCATCAAAAAAAATCTCCAGAAAAACTGTACGCCGTTCAACCGGTCTTGCTGAATATTATTTCGCATGATCGAGTGAAAGTATTTCAAGAAAAAGAAATACTTGTGGAAAAAGTGTATTTATGGAATGAAAGCGTTGTTGCGGGTGGATTTTCGTCATGGATCGAACAAAGAATAGGTGATACTATTTTTTTTTCGCCCTATATTATCATCTCGACAGTCAAAAGTTCATTTTAACCGATCTCGCAAAGAATATCAGGATTTGTAATCTTATTTTGTTTTAGCCGAATTAAATGC